>CAUPZU010000019.1:0-60934 GCA_963516025.1 Acinetobacter lwoffii | reverse complement strand
TTTCCGGACTATTTGCACAATGGTAGCCTGCGTCTGGCTGCAACCTATCGTTTTGACCCGAGTCATGATGAAGATGGCGCGACAGTTAAAATTCCCCTGCAAGCCTTGGCCCAGGTCGATGAAGGTATCTGGTCATGGGGGATTCCGGGTTGGCGTCTGGATCTGATTGAAGCATTGCTAAAAGCTTTGCCGAAGGATAAGCGCCGTAATCTGGTGCCGATTCCGGATACTGCACAAAAACTCATAGCAAAAGTAGATGCGCAGGATTTACAGAAACATATTTTTAGTTTCTTGGCATTCCAGTTGCGAGGCGATCAAATCATGGAGAAAGATTTCAGCTTTGACCGGGTCGATCAGTATCTATTGCCTTTTATTAAAGTTACTGATGAAAAAGGCCGTGTCATTGAACAAGGGCGTGATCTTGCTGAGCTGAAAGCGCGCTGCCGGACTGAAACGCATAGTCCGGTCAAACAGCTTAAAGGTGAATTTAAAACCTTCCCGGAAAGCTTTGTATTTGAAGCCTCACAAAAAGTCACCGGTGTCGTGGTCAAGCAGTACCAGGCGCTGGTTCCGACTAAAGCTTTTTCTGCCCTGGAGCAGAAAGATGAATCGGGTGTGGTGATTCAGACTTTTAATGATCAGGCTGAAGCGATCAAAAAACATCGTGAAGGAGTGATCCGACTGGTGCATATGCAACTCGGAGACTTGACCCGCCAGTTAAAAAAACAGATTTCCAAACCTCTGGCGCTGGCTTATTCACCACTCGGTGATAAGGCACAACTGGAACAAATGTTAGTTTATGCCACACTGCACATGTCTATTAATGAATTACCTGTCAATGCGCAAGAGTTCCAAAAACTGGTTGAAGATGTAAAAAAATCTTTCTTGACTTATGGCCAAGTTGCCCTGAAAGAGATCACGGATATTTATATCCAGTGGCAGGAAATCCGCCGGAAATTATTGGTTTTAGATCATTCTGTGTTTGAAAAAAATATCAATGATATTGAAGATCAACTTGATTTAATGAGCCTTTCTGACTTTGTGTATCGTAAACCTTCCGATGTATGGATCGAATTTCCACGTTATTTGAAAGCCTTGATCTTGCGTTTAGAGCGCTTGCCCAATAATCTACAAAGGGACAATTCCGCCATTGACCAAATTGATCAATGGATGGAAAAATTATTCAAGTTTAAAGATGACCCTCGCCTGAAAGAATTGTATTTCATGGTCGAGGAGTTAAGAATCTCATTGTTTTCACAACCGATGAAAACAAAAGCACCCGTGTCTCCAACTCGCTTGCAAAAAGTATGGGATCGTCTTGGAATCAGTTAAGATATAGGTAATTCAGATAAGGAATTTTACATGGGCATCCGCATTACGGGTACGGGCTTATTCCATCCGGAACATGTCATCACCAATGAAGAATTAGTTGAAAGTTTAAATGCTTATGTGGAACTGTTTAATCACGAAAATGCTGACAAAATCGCTGCAGGCGAAGTTGAAGCACGTCGTGGTTCTAGTGCAGACTTTATTGAAAAAGCATCTGGCGTACAACGCCGTTATGTCGTAGAAAAATCAGGCATTCTTGATCCAAAACGCTTACGTCCTAATTTACGTGAACGTGCAGATGATGAAATTTCACTGCAAGCAGAATGGGGTGTAATCGCAGCCAAGCAGGCGATGGAAAATGCCGGTGTGACTGCCGAAGACATTGATATCGTGATCTTGTCATGCTCGAATTTGCAACGTGCTTATCCTGCCGTAGCGATCGAGATTCAAACCGCTCTAGGTATCAAAGGCTATGCCTATGACATGAACGTGGCGTGTTCTGCAGCAACATTTGGTCTTAAACAGGCTTATGATGCGATCAAAGCTGGCGCGAGCCGTGTGTTATTGGTGAATGTGGAAATTACTTCTGCACATACCGATTTCCGTTCACGTGATTGTCACTTTATTTTTGGTGATGTGGCAACCGCTTCAATTATTGAAAATACTGACAGCAAAACCGGTTTTGAAATTCTGGATTCTGAGTTGTTTACCCAGTTCTCGAATAACATCCGCAATAACTTTGGTTTCTTGAATACTTCTGAAAATGCTGACATTGACGACAAACGTTTCCGTCAGGATGGTCGTAAGGTATTTAAAGAAGTCTGTCCACTGGTTGCGAAAATGATTACTGCGCAACTGGAAAAGAATCAGATTGAGCCGATAGGTGTTAAACGCTTCTGGTTACATCAGGCCAATGCCAGCATGAATGAGCTGATCTTGAAACTGGTGGTCGGCAAAGAAAATGCCAAACCTGGTCTGGTGCCGATCATTTTGAATGAGTTTGCCAACACTTCTTCTGCTGGGGTGATCATTGCCTTGCACCGTACTGCACATGAAGTTGAAGATGGTGAATATGGCGTGTTGTGTTCATTTGGTGCGGGTTATTCGGTGGGTTCGATTCTGGTCCAAAAGCGCGTAGCATAATCCGGAGTCAATAGGGAGCAAACAGCTTGCAGGTCAAACATGATGGGCAATGGATTAGACGCTTAAGTGCCTTATCCAAATTATATTTTACCCCTACCTTTTTAGGGGCAGAATATATTGATGCCAGTCGGCCTGCAATGTATGTCGGTAATCATTCCATGTACGGCATCTTTGATTCGCCGATGCTGATTGATTATCTCTATAACGAACATAAGGTGGCTGTGGTCAGTATTGCGGATCATAGCCATTTTTATGTACCGCTATGGCGTGAAGCCGTGAAAAAGTTTGGGGCAGTCGATGGCATCCAGCATTATGTACGTGCTGTGATGCAGCAGGGCTACTCCATTCTGGTGTTTCCGGGAGGCGGTCGCGAAGTACTTAAACGTCAGGGTGAACAGTATCAACTGATCTGGAAGCAACGTTACGGATTTTTAAAGCTAGCTCAGGAATTCAACTATGATATTGTCCCTTTTGCCGCGCTCGGTGGGGATGAAGTCTATGAGATCGGCTTTGATGCCAATAAGATCATCCAGCATAAATATTTTCAAAAACTTCTCAAAGTACCACAACTCAATAAATTACTACGTCAGGGCGATGTGATTCCATCTTTGCCTAAACGATTATTCCCAAAACGCCTGCCATTTTATTTTCAGTTTATGCCACGACAATCGATTGCTCGGGTCCAGACTCAAGAAGAGCTAATTGCATTTCGATACAGCTTGCAGCAACATATTTATACTGGCTTGGCCGAGCTTAAGGTACTACGTCAGCAAGACTAAAAAAGAAAAATTCTTTCTATAAAATCTAGGCTATGATCTATTGAGATATTCTATTTTTAGCGATGAGGATGCATGGACTTTTTTATAGTACAAGTGATGCCATAATGTATTTTTAAGTGTTCATTGATTGGCGATCAAGGACTCAGCATGATCCAATATAAAAATAAGATGATTCTAAGATGACCGAGGTGTACGTATGGAACAGGAAAGCTTGGTAGCATCTTTAAGGTTATTGGCACAACAATGTTTACGGATTTCTCCAGAGCTGAACCAGCTTTATCTTGATCAGATGGCAATAATTGGTCATCTGAATGCACAAAATTTAATAAAAATTCAGCAGGATCAACACCGGATTGAATTGGTGGATGGCCTGTTTCATATCCAGTTTCATGCTCCACGTGCACTAGACTCTGGAACTGCACCTGCTTTGCTAGACAGTCATTTTTATTTCCAGCAATGTAAGGCAGAAGCACTAGAGGAATTCTTTTTACAGGATATCTATTTCCTGACCGGCGATTTAAAACCACAGCATTCGCTGTATTTACGCGACAAAGCCAAACAGTTACGCCAACTTATCCTGACTCAGGTTTATGCGTGGGTCAATGGCCCGGAACGGGTGTTCGAATTTCTGCGACAGATGTCGGTTGTTCAGGCTGAAATTATCGACCAGCAGTTGATCAAGGCCGGGTTGTATACAACACCCGTCATGCAAAACTTTATTCAGGATGAACAAGAGATTCCACAGCAGATTCTTGAAAGCTTGCAACAGGCTTTTTCTTTGGAGTGTCTACAGCAGGATGAATTCCTGTCGATCCAGTCATTGATGGACAGTCTGGATGAGTTCTGTTTTAGCGCCGCACAGTTTTTGCCTCCGGCACTGTTCCGGATTATGTTGCTGTCTTTTGAAGAGCGCTTTAATTTGCATGAACTGAATGATCACACCGATGATATCCGCTTGCTGTATCGGCATGCTGAGGAGCAGAGTAACCTGCTCGGTTTTGTCCGTCTGATGAACCGGGACGTGTGGCATCGGGATGATTTATTATCCAAACGGAATTTCCTAGAAAATCATCCGTATTTATGGCAGAAAAAAGTAGCCCGATTGCCACTTTTTGACTGTCATCGTGCCGTGAACTGGATCTTTAAGCAATCGGCCGAGGTACTGGACTGGATCAGTAATAATATCCAGCATAGCAGTGTGCGGGTCGCAGTAACGGCCTTAAGTTTTGTAGACAGCCATCATATTCATCCCCAGATTATTTTGGCGACTTTGCAATATTTTCAATATGTCTCGGCGCGACTGTTTATTCATAGCATGCATGAATATGCAATCCAGCATGACTGGTTTCAGCATCAGTATAATCAGGCGGTGGTATTAAAAGGCACACGCCAATCGATTGAGGATCAGCGGATTGCGATTAGCCCTTCAATTCTGTATCTGGACGAATGGATGGAGCTGCTGCGCAATGTGGTTAAAATGGATGATCAGCTGACTAAAAAGGTTTATCTGAACTTGAGCCGGATGATGCAGGCTTATATGCAGCATTTATATAAAATTACGGCGCATTTACCCGATGAGGTTCTGGTGTATATTCAGCCTCAAAGCCAGCAGAATCGTGATTTCTATAATGTTCTGCACCGCTATCGCATTCCTTTTACTGAGTTCAGGCAGCTGTTTTATTTGCAAAGCGGGCATGTACGTGAGTCGCTATTTGACAGTTATGTGCGTGACTATCTGGTAGAGTATTTTTCCAGCCATACAGAAATACCGAAAAATCTGAGCTGGACCAGTTTGTTTAATCAGGCGGTCGTCTGGCATGATCAGGTTCAAAAGCAGGAAATGATCGCCAAGCTGAAAAAACAGTTCGCACTGGTGAACTGGACACCAATCACTCAGGTTTCATTTTTACTGTATTTCAACTGGCGTTTTGAAGAACTTAAAACTTTGGATCGGATTTTAGAGGAATCTAAAATTTTCAGGAACTGTCTGGCGGCAAGCTATGCTCAGCAAATTTTGGAAGGGCAGTATGTGGCCTTTCGTATGTCTCATCCTGCTGTGCGCCTACCCTTGATCTTGGGGTGTCAATTAGTGAATGGACAGGTGATTTTTGATCAGCTGGAATATCCGAATAACCAGAAAGCAGAAGCTGAATACAGTAATATCGCCATGCATTTTATTAACTGGCTCAACTTGCAGGCCTGACAGTTCAATACAGCTTGTTTTCCTCCATGACGCTTAACTTTTCCGCTAAAAATCGTTAGGCTATAGCCGTTCTTTTACGGTATTGCTCTTATGAAACAGGAAACTGCCCTTAAGTTACTCAAAGCAGGAGAAAATGTCTTTTTAACCGGTTCTGCCGGTGCAGGAAAAACCTATACGCTGAATCAATATATTAATTATTTAAAGGCACGTAAGGTCGCCGTCGCGATTACCGCATCGACCGGTATTGCAGCCACACACATGAATGGTATGACTATTCATACCTGGGCAGGCATTGGCATTAAAGACTTTTTGTCTGAAGAAGACTTAAAGCGGATGAAAGAGCGCAAATACTTAAAAGAACATCTGGAAAATGCGCAAGTCCTGATTATTGACGAAATTTCAATGCTGCATGCCAAGCAGCTGAATCTGGTCAATCAGGTACTGAAATATTTCAAGGAAAGTGATGAAGCTTTCGGTGGTATTCAGGTGATTGTAGCAGGGGACTTTTTCCAGTTACCGCCAGTCGGTAAAAATGATGAGCGCAACCGGGACAAATTCTGCTTTATGTCGGATGCCTGGGTTGAAGCCAAGTTCCGCGTTTGCTACCTGACTGAGCAGCATCGTCAGGGCAATGATTATCTGAATGATATTCTGAATGCGATTCGTGCCCAGGCGATTAGCCATGAACATCGCACGGCTTTACAGGCCACCCGACATCAAGAAATCGGCGAGACCTATACGCGCCTGTATACGCATAATATGGATGTAGACAGTATTAACTTTAAACATCTGAATGAAATTGACAATGATCCACGCCAGTTTGACGCGCAGTGTGATGGCAATGAAAAGCTGATCGAGACTTTAAAATCGTCAGTGCGAGCGCCTGAAGCCTTAACCTTGAAAAAACATGCCAAAGTCATGTTTGTAAAAAACAACTTTGATATGGGTTATATCAATGGCAGTCTGGGCGAAGTCATCAGTTTTGAAGAGGATGATGAATATGGTGTGCTGCCTAAAGTCAAATTGACCGATGGTACTACATTGGTGGTTGAGCCTGAAACCTGGTCGGTAGACAATGAGGCCGGTAAAACCATTGCCAGTTTCCAGCAGATTCCATTGCGTCTGGCCTGGGCGATTACCATTCATAAATCACAAGGCATGACTTTGGAAGCCGCTGAAATTGATCTGAGTCATACCTTTGAAAAAGGCCAGGGCTATGTCGCCTTGTCCCGTTTAAAAAGCTTAAATGGCTTACGTTTAAAAGGCTTTAATGAACAGGCTTTGGAGCTCGATAGTCTGGCGATTAAAGCCGATCGCCGTTTTCAGGAACTTTCTGATGAAGCCGAAGCGAATTTCGAAAATGTCGATTTGACGGCGCAGCACAAAGCCTTTATCCGACATTGTGGCGGGACTTTGAATGAAGTTGAAATCCAGCGCAATGAGAAGAAAATTGCCAAGAATGCTGGAAAACAAAGCTATGCCACTGCAACGTTAGATGAAACGCGTGAACTGTTTGAAGAAGGCTATGAAATTGCCGATATCGCGACTGAACGTGGTTTGACTCCGGCAACCATCATCAATCATTTGGGACGTTTGCATAAAGAGCAGGGACTGGATATTTCAGTTGCCCATCCGGGTGAAGAGGTCGTGGAGCAGGTGCGCAAGATTTATAAACGCTTGACCAAGCGTCAAAATTCGGAACATTTTAATGATGACGGTTCTATTAAGCTGCGTCCGATTGTGGAATTGACTACGCCTAAAATGGCTTATGACCAGGTGCGTCTAGCACTACTATTTGTAGAGTAATCATCAAAATGATGTTTAAGAGTTCTTAAGATGAACAGTTTATTCGTATACGGCACGCTTCGTCCGCAGCAACCCAATGCCCATGTGATGGAACGGATTGGGGGAAGCTGGAAAGCCGGTTATATTCGTGGGCATTTGCAGCAGCGCGGTTGGGGTGCTGAGCTGGGCAGTCCGGGTATTCAGCTCAGTGATTCGGGAGAGACTGTTACCGGTTATGTATTCATATCCGAGAATCTCCCTAAATATTGGAATGAGCTGGATGTATTTGAAGGCGATGAATATCAACGTATTCCGGTTAAAGTATATTTGGAAAATGGTCAGATGGTAGAAAGTTTGGTCTATGCTTTGAAAGATTAGACTGGTAGGTGTCATTTATTGAATTTCTGATTTTTATCAGGTCACCGCTTTTAAAAATCATTCACTTTCCTTTGCTTGAATTTTGAAAGATCGAATTAATAAATATTCCGTTGATTTGATAGTATCTTCTGAGCAAGCCTGACGTACTGCGTTAGAGATTAGCGCAAGATAATCATCGGGCGATCTGCATATTTCCCGTTATATGATTATTTTTGAGAAATCTTTGCATACTGGTGAAGGGCGCTGATGATTTGAACATTATTGTGTACTAATCAATAAGGATAAAATCCCAGCCGCAATTAAAGGACCGACTGGAACACCGCGTAATACTGCTACACCTGCTACTGTGCCTAATAACAGTCCGGCCACTACATCTGGCTGATTCGACATCAGCTTCACTCCACGTCCTCCCAGCCAAGCGACAAAGACCCCAATCGCGATTGCCAGCAAAGACTTCCAGCTCAGGAAAGATTTGAGAATACTTTCCCCTGAAATTTTGCCACTGGCAATTGGTGTCAGAACACCAATGGTCAGAATAATAATGCCGATATTTAAACCGTGCGCCTGTACATAAGGCAATAAACTGCTGAGAGGTGTGATTTTTAAAACAATTAATACCGCTGCAGCAATGGTGACGGCACTATTGTGACTGAAAATACCGCAAGCCAGTAAAACCAAAAGAACAATCAGATTCAAATCAAGTTGCGACATAAGGGGGAGAGATAGAGTGAAAAATAAAGCTATTGTAGAGCTTTTCAACGCATGATACCTAGAAAACAGCGGAAGAAATCAAATTCAGGACTGTTTCAGGATAGAATGCACAGGTCTTCACTCGATACAGGTATAAACAGATGCTATTGGAAAAAATGTTGCAGTCACAAGGTTTCGGCTCCCGCAAGCATTGTCAGCAACTGATTAAAAATGGTGCTGTTTCAATTCAAGATGAAGTGGTTGACAATCCTAAATATAACCTGGATTTAAATCACTTAAATTTCGAGGTTTATGGGAAAAGTCATACCTATCGGGAAAAAGTGTATATCGCCTTAAACAAACCACAGGGCTATGAATGTTCACATCAGGCGACACATCATTTTAGTGTGTTTGACCTGTTTGATGACATTTTGCTGAATCGGGGGATTCAGTGTGTAGGCCGTCTGGATCAGGATACCACCGGACTATTATTGCTGACCGATGATGGACAGTTTCTGCAAGCGCTCACCCATCCGAAAAAGCATGTCGCCAAAGTTTATCAGATGCAAACTGCGGATGCCGTCACGGATGAACAGATTCAGCAACTAGAACAAGGTGTTGAATTAAGAAATGAAAAAGGCATTTTTGCAGCTACCGAAGTGACACGATTGGCAGAGAACCGTCTGCAAATGACCATTCATCAAGGTGTTTATCATCAGGTAAAACGCATGCTGGCTGCCGTAGGTAATAAAGTTGAACAGCTACATCGTGCACAGATTGGTGCTTTGGCCTTGCCTGAACTGGCTGAAGGGGAATGGCTGTATTTAAATGCTGAACAGGTGGCGCAGGCCAAATTCCGCTCGGAATAATAAATTTTTTATTCGCTTGAAATGTGATTAAAAAGTTCAGGACTTATTTCAGGAAACAGTGATAAGTCTGAAATTCATCATCCTTGATAAATCCCATAGATTCGTACAATTTATGCGATTGATAATTATTTTTTTGGGTTTCCAAGGTAATTCTTAAGGCCTGTTCATGTTTGGCAAATAAAATCGCGGTATCAATCAGTTGTTTGGCTGCGCCCTGACGCCGAAAAACCGGCGTGATATAAACATCATCCAGAATATAATAAGTCGAGCAGGCCACCGAAGAAAAACCCAGATACAGGATAATAAAGCCGGTAAAGGTATCATCTTTGGTATTGATAAAAATGACGGTCTGCCCATCTTCAAAACGCTGTTTTAAAAATTGGTAAGAGAGTTCAGGATTGGAAGACGTACCATAAAACTGTCGATATTCATCAAATAATACCGCCAGCTGATTCAGGTCTGCTGACTGGGCGCGTCGTACGAGCATTGCATACTCCAGCTAATTTTTTATTGATAATCAGCATCAAGCATAGCGAAGTTTGGGAGTGGCAGGCTTTAGAAATTGTTCGGAAATGCAACAATGTTAAATTTTGTCGCTTTCACCCAAAATGGCATTCAGTTCTTCAAATAAATCAAGATGATCATCATCCAACTGGATATCCTGATCATCCAGCAGATTCAGGGCAGAACTGGAAAGCGCATTTTGCTCGGTTTTCGCTTCATTTTGTTTTAGCTTGCGCAGGCGAATCAGTTGTTCTAGGTTGATATTCTGGTTTTCAATCGAGAAGGGGATGGATTTGGTAATCACCACCTGCTTGAAAAAAAGACGCACGGCCTGAGCTGGCGTAATCCCCAATTGCTTAAATACCGCAAAGGCTTGTTTCTTCTCTTGCGAGTCCAAGCGAATTTGATAAACTTCAGTTTTTCTCATAATATTTTTAAAGCTTTAAATTACTTAACTTTTCGCCTTTATTCTAATCAATTACGTTTGAAATTCAATCTTAAAGCGACCGATTTTAGAAAATAATCTGTAATGACAAGAGATTTACAGTGTCAATTCAAGGTGCGAGCTGAAATTCATGCTTTTCTGCGTGATCGGATCGACAAATTGAATATGTTTGGCCAATAAACTTAAAGGTGCTGAAAAATCATCTTCCGCTTTATGCGCTACTTGGGGGTAAAAGGGATCGTGCTGAATCGGAATACCCAGATGATTCAAGTGCACCCGTAATTGGTGCTGTTTGCCAGTATGCGGCTTCAGCTCATATTTGGCCCATTCTGTATTATGTTCCAGCAGGTCGATCGCCGTTTCGCTATTCGGTGTTCCATCTAGCACGTGCATGGTATAAAAGGGCTGTCCTTTTTCCATTCTTAATCGCGTGATCAATGGAAATTTTAAATCAGGTTGATAGGACGCAATCGCATGATAGGTTTTTTGCACCTGCCGTGTAGCAAATAATTGCTGATACAGGCCACGTGATTCCACACATTTGGAAATCAGGACTACACCTGCCGTTTCACGGTCCAGCCGGTGAATGGGCGTTAAATGCTCATTGCCGGTTTGCTTTTTAAGACGAACCAGTAGCGTTTCCTGCACATATTGTCCGGTCGGGCTCATGGTCAAAAAATGCGGTTTATCGACCACCATGAAATGCTCATTTTCAAATAAAATCTGATGTTGAAAAGGAACATCCACTTCATGTGCCAAAAAGCGGTAATAAAAACAGTGGCTATTGGGCTGAAATGGACTTTCTGTTGATAATTGATTGCCTTGGGCATCATAGACCAGACCCTCGTTGAAACGGGACTGCCATTCATCTGCTGCAATATGCGCAAATTGCGTGCATAGATAAGCAAAAACTGTCAGGGGCGCATCCGGACTGGCTGGCAAAAACACTTTACTGGCACTGACCCCATTCAGCATGGGCGGGTTAAATTCAACAGTCGGTTGCATGGCAGGCAGATTAACCTCTTAAGGAACAGATGCTGTGAAAAAATACAGTTTCTCACACAGGTGAATAGGCTTTTAAAGCGTGGCGATGCTATCATATTTATTCTTTTGCATCATGTCGTGAGTAATATGCCTTATTCATTTAATGTCACTTTAAATCATGAAGACGATACCCAAAAACTGGCCAAGGTTCTGGCGGAGAATTTCCCTGCAGGGGTCGTGTATCTGATTGGTGACCTGGGGGCAGGAAAAACGACCTTAACGCGTTATTATTTGCAACAACTGGGTCATAAAGGTTCAGTGAAAAGTCCAACTTATACACTGGTCGAACCCTATCAAATTAATGGTCAGGATATTTTTCATTTTGACTTGTATCGTCTGAATGATCCGTATGAACTGGAACTTATGGGCATCCGGGATTATCTGGAAACACCGAATGCGCTATTTTTATTTGAATGGCCATCCAAAGGTGGCGATGAAATTCCGCAAGCTGACCTGATTATTGAAATTTTAAAATCTGAAGATGAGCTGACCCGTACTGCAAGCCTGATTTCATCGAATCTTGCTTTACGAGAGGCTCTGGAGCGTCAATTTTCACATGTCGAATGATTTAAGTCTGCGCCGTATTCGTGCCCTTGATCCTGCACTTGCCAACCAGATTGCCGCAGGTGAGGTGATTGAACGTCCGGCTTCTGTGGTCAAGGAGTTACTGGAAAACTCGATTGATGCGGGGGCGACAGAGCTGATCATTCGGGTCGAACAGGGCGGCAGTACTTTAATTGAAATCATCGACAATGGACGCGGAATTCATCATGAGGATTTACCGCTGGCCGTGATGCGTCATGCCACCAGCAAAATCCAGAGTGCTGATGAGCTGTATGCGATTAGCAGTCTGGGCTTTCGTGGCGAAGCACTGGCGTCGATAGCAGCAGTTTCACGCCTGACCATGATCAGCAGTCAAAGTGACGAGGGCATCGGTTATCAGGTCGAAGTCAATGGCACGGCTTTTGATCATCAGGAAATTCAGGCTGTTGCGGCCTCAAAAGGGACGCATATCCGGGTTCAGGATTTGTTTTTTAATGTGCCTGCACGGCGTAAATTCCTGAAAAAACCGGGCACTGAATTTGGTCATATCGAAGAAATTGTGCGCCGTATGGCACTGACGCATTTTGATATCCGTTTTGTGCTAGAACATAATGAAAGCATCAAACTGAATTTACCCGTGGCGGATAGCGGCGCTTTGCGTTTTCAGCGGGTACAGCAATTGCTTGGCCGCCAGTTTACTGAAAATGCCTACTGGATGGATGCAGACAGTATCAACATGCGTTTGTCTGGCTGGCTTGGCCATCCTTCAGATGCACGTGCACAGGCTGATTTGCAGTATGTCTATGTAAATGGCCGGATTGTCAAAGACAAAACCATTTCCCATGCCTTACGGATGGCCTATGACGGCATCCTGCATGGGCATCAGCATGCGGCTTATTTACTGTTTTTAGAAGTTGATCCAGAAAATGTGGATGTAAACGTCCATCCGACCAAGCATGAAATTCGCTTCCTGAATCAACGTGAAGTACATGAGTTCGTACGGCATTATGCCAAAGAAACGTTGGCACAATTCCAGACCGCAACTGCAGATTTAGCCGAGGCAATGAAACAGGATCAGCAGCTTAATTTTGTGGCCCCGCAACCGCGTTATCAGGAACAGTTCAGCCTGCATCAGACTGCGCATTCTCAGCCACAGGTGGTGAGAACGACATCTGCCTTAAGTGAAAATGAAACTTCAGATGTGCTGACCGATTTTGCATCTTCAGGCCCACAAACAGTGCATTATTCCCAAGATTACCGTAAATCTTATTCTGGTTCACAGCAGCTGAATAATGCCTTGCAAAGTTATTTAGCACCGCTCAGAGAAAGTTCGGAAACCGAAATATTCAGCCCTGAGCAGTCTTTTCAGACACATGTAAACACTAAAGTGGATGAGCATCCATTGGGCATTGCTATTGCCCAGTTACATGGCATTTATATTCTGGCGCAAAATACCGAAGGTCTGATTATTGTCGATATGCATGCGGCGCATGAGCGTATTGTCTTGCAGCAAATGAAATCGGCTTGGGATAAACCTGAATTCTGGACATCACAGCAATTGCTCATTCCAAAAGTCGTGAATATTAGCCGGATGCAGGCCATGCGTGTCGAAGAGCTGAAAGAGCAGTTGGCACGTTTGGGGCTGGAAATCGATCAGTATGGTGATGAGCAAGTTATCGTACGTGGTGTACCGGCTATTCTACACAAGGCCGATTTCGATGCCCTGATTCCTGAATTATTGAATGATTTAGATCCGGGGGATCAAGCACAAAGCCTATTGCAGAAGCGTGACCAAATTTTGGCTGGAATGGCCTGTCATGGTGCAGTGCGAGCGCATCGTATCCTAAGTTTGTCTGAAATGAATGCTTTATTACGGCAGATGGAACAAACCGAATTTGCCAGTCAATGTAATCATGGTCGTCCGACTTGGCGCGCCTTTCCATTGGCTCAACTAGATAAACTTTTTGCTCGAGGAGAGTAGTTGTACATGTCCAATCAATTGCCGGTCATCAATTTAATGGGGCCAACTGCAAGTGGTAAAACTGCTTTGGCATGTGAACTGTATGAGCAAGGGGGATTTGAGCTGATTTCGGTCGATTCTGCACTGGTTTATCGGGAAATGGACATTGGTACAGCCAAACCTTCTAAAGAGGAACTGGCGCGCTATCCGCATCATCTGATTGATATTATTAGTCCACTTGAAGTGTATTCTGCAGCCAACTTTGTCGAAGATGCTTGCCGCCTGATTGATGATATTCATGTGCGTGGTAAAACCCCGATTCTGGTTGGCGGAACCATGCTGTATTTTAAGGCCTTGCTTGAAGGTTTGTCAGATAACCTACCAAGTGCAGACTATGCTATCCGGGCAGAGATTGAAGCCAAGGGTGAGCAGGAGGGCTGGGAAGCGGTTTATGCAGAATTATGTGCAGTCGATCCGATTGCCGGTGAAAAATTCAAGGTTAGCGACAAGCAGCGCATTATTCGAGCCTTGGAAGTTTTTAAATTGACTGGTGAGCCGATTACAAAACTACAGGCAGAACAACCTAAAAACTTACCATATCGTTACAGTTTCCATAATTATGCACTGATGCCAGATCGGTTAGAATTACATGGGCGTATTGAACAACGTCTGGAAATTATGTGGAAAAGCGGTTTTTTAAATGAAGTTGTGAATTTAATTGAAAAATACGATTTTAATGAAAATTTACCTTCCATGCGTTCAGTGGGTTATCGTCAGGCTATGGAATTCTTAAAAAATGCTGATAAAACCAAGGAAAAGCAACGGGAAATGGAGGATAAAGCTTTATTTGCGACACGACAACTTGCAAAACGTCAATATACGTGGTTAAGGTCTTTGCAAGAAAAGCATAAATTTACAACATATTTTACGCTACAGCAGGCTCAAGAAGACTTGCGAAACTGTCACGGATAAAGCAAAATTTAGGGACTATCTTTTTTATAATTTTTAATTGAAAAATAGAGATAGTTTTTGCGCTGATTTTTAATTTTTTTTGGAGTTATAACATGTCTAAAGGTCAAACTTTACAAGATCCATTCTTGAATTCTCTCCGTAAGGAACGTATCCCAGTATCTATCTTCCTAGTAAACGGTATTAAATTACAAGGTCATATCGAATCTTTTGACCAATACGTGGTTTTATTAAAAAATACAGTAAGCCAAATGGTTTATAAGCATGCAATTTCAACTGTAGTACCTGCACGTAATCCACGTCCTGCTGGCGCGCCTGCTGGTCCACAAGGTGCGGGCTTCGGTGGTCAAGGTGCTGCAGGTGGCTTTGGTGGCGGTCAAGGTGCTGGCGGCTTCGGTGGTCAAGGTGGTTTTGGCGGTCAAGGCGGCGGCTTCGGTGGTCAAGGTGGCTTCGGCGGTCAAGGCGGTGGCTTTGGTGGTCAAGGCGGCTTTGGTGGTCAAGGTGCCGGCTTCGGTGGTCAAGGTGGCTTCGGTGGTCAAGGTGCTGGCTTTGGTGGTCAAGGCACTGGTTTTGACAACGACACTAAATTTGAAGACTCTTCAGACGATGAAAACAATCGTTAATCGAGTTTGAAAATTAAAAAACCTCTCTATATGAGAGGTTTTTTTATATCTGTACGTTTTAAGTTTTTTAAATAAAAAGCCAACGAGATGTCGTTGGCTTTTTAGGATTATGGTAAGGCTTAACGGTTACGTTTAGGATCCAGTTGAGGATCTTTGATTTCTACATAAGCATTATTGCGCGTTTCACGTAACCAGCTATCTAATTCGGCATCAAATTGACGTTCACCAAGCAATTGGCGAGCCATACGTTCCTGATATTCCTGTGTCATATCTTGTTGGCGTGTTTCACTCACTTGCAGAATATGCCAGCCAAACTGGGATTGAAATGGTTTACTGAACTGACCTACTGGGGTGCTTTTCATCTGCTGTTCAAATTCAGGTACCATTACCCCTGGGCTAACCCAGCCAAGACTTCCGCCATCACGAGCCGAGCCAGTATCATTGGAGAACGTTGAAGCTAAAACAGTAAAATCTTCACCTTGTTTGAGGCGGTTATACAGACTATCAATCATTTGTTTGGCATTTTCAGGACTGACCACTTCAGACGGTTGAATCAGAATGTGTCGTGTTAAATATTGAGGAACAAGGGCTTTCTGTTCGCCACCTTTACGTTCCAAGAGCTTCAGAACATGTACACCATCAGCGACAGGAATCAGTTCAGAAGTTTGACCTGGTTGCAGGGTGGTCACGCGTGCAGCCAGTTCTGCTGGAATTTCTGACAGGTTTCTCACACCCATATCAGCAGCTTCGACTTTAACGCCGCCAGTGCTGTACTTTTTGCTGATCGCCTGAATGTCATTGCTGCTATTTAATTCTTGCTTTACCTTTGTTGCAATTTGTTCAGCATTTTCACCGCTTACCCGTAAATGCAGTACATGGACCTGACTGCCAAGCAAAGCTTGACCTTGCGGGGTATTTAGGAAGTTTTTAACATCTTGATCTGTAATTTGAATACGTGAAGTCACGATTTGTTGACGTAAACGATTCAGTGCTAAATCTTCAGCGATACGGTTACGTAAAGAAGCATAGGTATTGGGCGCCATGGCATCCAGTTTCTGCTGGAATACTTCCAGACTCGGTGAACCAGAATCACGGGCAACTTTCAGGACGGCTTCATTTAAAGCTTTTTCATCTGGACGAATATTATAACGTTTAACTTGTTCAAGCTGTGCCTGACGAATAATCAGTTGCTCTAAAGCTTGTTGCTCAAGATATTGTTGTGGTGGAACTGCCTTTTTCTGTTTTTGCAGCTGATGTGAGATTTCGGCTACACCTTGAGCCAGGTCACTACGTAGAATGATACTATTGTCGACTACAGCTACAACTTCATCTTTAGGTTGGGCAACAGCAAAAGTCGTCATCGCTGAAGAAAGGCATAGCGCAAGTGCGGTTGCTTTAAAAATTTGTTTTAACTGTTTTGTCTTCATTAACGTTCTGTCCAAGTTTGATTGATATTGTTAAAACCTAGAATACGATTTTCTAGTAATGAGGTGAGTTTGCTGCTTAACCCACCTAAGCCTTTCAGGCTGACTTCGGCCATAATAGCGCGTTTGGCTTTGACGCTTGAATCATTAACGTCGTCTAAGTCATTGTAATATGAGCGACCGTAAACAGAAACTCCCCAACAGCATGACTCATAGTTCACGCCAAGTAAATATTCCCGTGCGACACTATTATCGAGGTCAAACTGGGCATGTCCAACCAGACGCCAGTTGTTGGCAATCGGCTGGATAAATGAACCCACCACATGATCATAGCTCTTTTGACGGTTCGGAATATCTTTGCGATAGAAATAGCCTAGGTTATAAAGATTGCCTTGCTCACCGGTATAATAAACCTGCAAATCTCGTTGGGCATTCGATCCATTCGACATCCAGCTTGAGTTCAGATTAACGTGAACATTATTTGACAGCTGGCTGGTCAGTTGAATTACAGGGCCAGTATGACTTTCACGGTCGAATTCATCTGCATCATTTTCCAACGTTACACGGCGATCTTCAAAGAAAAAGCTCTGTCCAACGCTGGCACGCAGGCGCTCCAGACCTTCTTCATTAAATAGGCTATAGCTCAGACCTAAGGAGGCAAAGTTATTGTCTTCCAGGCGGTCATTACCATAAAAGCGACGCGCACTGAAAAGTTGATCATAATTAATCGAAGCGACGACTGAATCAAAGTTTGGCTGATTCTGCTGGTTCTCATAAGGTGAATACGCATAGAACAGACGAGGCGTTAAGGTCTGTAGATACGTACCTTCTTTTTCAAAAATTAAGCCGGTGTCCAGCGTGAATTGTGGCACCACAATTGAATTATTTTCACTAGACGCGCTACGGCTTTGGGTTTTTTCATCATAGAAAGTATTGATGTTGCGTACAGTCGCCTGAGGAATGAAGAATGACCACGGGGTAAAATGATTATAACGCACGGAAAAGTCATTATAGATCCGTGTACCACTCGGTTGATATACCTTCTCACCCGTTGGGTCAGTATCAGCGAAATTTCTCAGATCCTTCTGGAAATATGCTGTGTCGTTATTAAACTCAAGTTGTAATCCCAATGGATTGCCAGTTTTGTAATTGACTAAAAGCTGTGGCAAACGTGCATAAGGACGGTCTTCATCCAGTACAGTTGGATCTAGGGTTTGGAAGTCTTCGACTTTGAATTGTGCCTTTAAGCCAGGAATACCATTTTTATAATTGACTTCCCAGGCACGGCGTAAGTTCAGGTCAGTTTTAGAGTTCGGGTTATTGTCCAGATCGGCAAAGTAATCTTTGTCTGAAGCGTAGTTATATTCAAGGTTGGTGGAAAGCTGATTATTGATCTGCCAGTTATGTAAGAAATGCAAGCTTTTACGGTCTTCGTCGCTATAGCTTTCATCGGAAGGTAAATAACCTCCCCAAATACGGCCTTCACCATAATTCTCAGTCAGATAACGGAACTCGCCATCCAGCATTACCCCACGATCGCCAATATAACGCGGCGTAATTGTCGCATCATATTGTGGTGCTAAATTCAGGTAAACCGGAACACCCAGTTCCAGACCACCATCATTGGTAAAGCCAAATGTCGGCGTCAGAATACCGGTAGTGCGGCGGTCATCAATCGGGAAGTTGAAATAGGGAACCGCTAAAACCGGAACATCTTTAACATACAACTTGGTATTCCGGGTTTCACCCCGTCCGGTTTCCTGATTCAGCTTGATCTTTTCTGCCTGGATTTTCCAGGTTGGTTTTTGCTCAGGTGGACAGGTGGTATAGGTCGCATTTTCCAGTTCTACCGTCTCGGTCGAGGTTCTGGCGATCTTTTCTGCCCGACCATGCGCATGTTGCTGCTCGGCAATATAGAAGCTGTTATTTAGGTCGCCTTCTTGGGTCTTTAAATTATAATTAATATCATCACTTTGTGAGAGCAGGCCACCCTGAGCAAGTTGTACCCGACCTTCTGCTTTGGCATAGGTCTGGGTTTGATCAATCGTTACGCGTTCAGCACGAATCTGGCGACCTTGCTGGTCAATGATGACATTGCCTTCTAAATAAGAGTCACCTGCTGGATTGTAGTGTCCATAATCTGCAGTAATGGTGGATGTAACCTGATCTGGCGCAACGGTTGCTGCATCTGGGGCAATCGGGGTCACCCAAGTGCCTTCACAATAAGCCGAACTTAAGTATTTTTCCTGCCGCTGCTGTGCTTCAGCTGAGGATTTGTCGACATAGTATTGCGAAAAGAATGCTTCACCTGGATAGGTCTCATTTATGCGCTGTTTGAGTTGTTCTGCATTTACATCGGACGAGACATTTGATGCAGCATAGCCGGAGGCTGAGCTGCCACATAAAAGGGTTAAGATCGCAGTCGCTAGAGGATTTATTTTAAAGTGATGCTTCATTTGTCTCATTAACCAATCATGCTTTTATCGCAATTAATTATTGTCGCATCATAGAGAAAAAGTTGATAAGTAGCTACACTTAGCACTTTAAAAACTCAGCCTGTATTAGAATTAATTGCAAATGAATACACAACGCGAACAATTGATACAATCTTGGATTGCCTCTGTACTCGGTTCAGATCAATTTGAAACTCATTTTTTAGCAGGTGATGCCAGCTTCCGTCGTTATGCACGAATCAAACTGAATAATAAAACATTTATGCTGATGGATGCACCACCAGAAAAAGAAGATTGTGTGCCTTTTGTGACGATAGATGAGTTTTTTGATGCACATGGCGTGCGTGTTCCGCATATCGTGGCAAAAGACCTGGAAAATGGCTTTTTACTGCTCGAAGACTTTGGTGATGTGCTGCTGTCGAATCTGCTGAATGACGAGACTGTAGATGCCTATTATGAGCAAAGCTTTAAGCAGCTCATTCAACTACAATCGATTGCTGGAGAAGGGCATTTCCCGGCATATTCTTATGAAAAACTGATCTCGGAAATGGAATTGCTGACTGACTGGATGTTACCAGCGTTAAAGGTTCAACTGACTGAATCAGAAAGCGCCTTGATCAAACGCACTTTTGCGATTTTGGCGAATGCCGCATTGGCACAGCCACAGGTGATCGTGCATCGGGATTTCCATAGTCGTAACTTGATGAAAATCGACAATGAAACCGAACTGGGTGTGATTGATTTTCAGGATGCTGTGATTGGTGCGGATACTTATGACCTGATTTCGATTACCCGTGATGCCTATGTACAGTGGAATGCCGATCGTGTGTATCGCTGGTTCAAAAACTTTTATGACTTGTTGCCAGCATCTGCTAAAGAAGAGCGTGACTTTGAACAGTTTAAAAAAGACGCCGACATGATGGCGATTCAGCGTCATATCAAGATTTTAGGTATTTTTGTGCGTCTGTTTGAACGTGATGGCAAATCAGGTTATCTCAAGGACTTACCACGTGTGATGTGGTATCTGCTTGAAGAATCTAAGGCTTATGCAGAACTAGAGCCATTCATGCAGTTTATGCGTGACAGAGTGATGCCTGCATTTGAAGCTAAATATGGCTCATATGAGGTGGCTGCCTGAATGAAAGCGATGATTTTGGCCGCAGGACTCGGTAATCGTATGCGGCCGCTAACGCTGCATACGCCAAAGCCTTTGCTGGAAGTTGGGGGCAAGCCCTTAATTGTCTGGCATATAGAGAAGCTGGCTGCGATCGGTGTTACTGAAATTGTCATCAATACGGCTTGGCTCGGTGAAAAACTCGCAGAAGCTTTGGGCGATGGTTCACGATTTGGCATTAACATCCTTTGGTCACATGAGGGTGAAGGTCTGGAAACCGCTGGTGGAATCATTAATGCCTTGCCGCTACTCGGTGATGAACCTTTTATTCTGTTAAATGGTGATGTCTGGACCACGATGGATTTTGCACCTTTACTGGATATTGATCTAAAGGATAATTTGGCGCATCTCGTACTTGTGCAGAACCCTGAACAACACCCAGAGGGTGATTTCACGCTTGCAGAAGGTAAAGCTTATACCTTTGATCAGCAAGTCGGAGGTGAAAACCTGACTTTTAGTGGTGTATCCGTGCTTGATCCAAAGATGTTCCAAGGCTTAGAGACTGGCAAGCGTCCTTTAGCGCCATTGCTAAAAGCGGCAATGCAGAATCAGCAGGTTGCCGCTTCTAAATTGGTAGGCATTTGGGTTGATGTGGGAACCCCGGAGCGTTTAACGGCACTGGATACAGCGATCCATGAAGGGAAGTTTGCTTAAGTGAATATTCGCTAAGCACTGCCTACTGTGCCAATATAGAGAAAACGGTATACTTCCACCTAACTTTTTCGAGCGTAGATTGTTTATGCACATGTTTTTTCAAGAACTAAAGCAGGGTAGCCAGGCTTTGGGTTTAGAGCTATCTGATGAAGCTTTAAATTTATTACTCAAGTATCAGGATGCTTTGGTGTTGTGGAACAAAGCATACAATTTGACTGCAATCCGTGATCCTAAAGAAATGCTGGTCAAGCATCTGCTCGACAGTTTAAGTATTTTAAAGGACTTGCCTGTAGGCAGACTGCTGGATATCGGTACAGGTGGCGGTATGCCGGGCATGATCATTGCTTTATGTCAGCCTGAGCGTGAATGTGTATTGCTGGACTCAAACGGTAAAAAAATTCGTTTCCTCAAGCAGTTTATTGCTGACTTGAAACTTAAAAATGTCATTGCCGTGCAAACGCGTGTAGAAAATGAAGACAGCATCAATGAGCTGGGTCAATTTGATGTGATTACTAGTCGTGCCTTTGCATCATTAACAGACTTTGTTGATGCTTCTAAGCCATATATGCATGAGCAAACGATTATTGCCTCAATGAAAGGCTTAATTCCTGAAGATGAAGTTGCTACTTTAAAAAATGAATTTAGTTGTGAGATTATTGAACTTAAAGTTCCGCGCTTAGACGAACAGCGTCATTTACTTCTATTAAAACGTATTTAAGATTTTTAAAGGGATTGGGGGCAACATGGCACAAATTATTGCGATTGCAAACCAAAAAGGTGGTGTCGGTAAAACCACAACCGCAGTAAATTTGGCGGCATCTTTAGCTGTGTTAAAAAAACGTGTTTTGCTGGTTGATATGGATTCGCAAGGCAATGCGACCATGGGGTCTGGCATTCAGAAGAATGACCTACTTTATTCGGTTACTGATGTGTTGCTGGGTGAAGTGCCGATTGAAACGGCGATCTCTAAGGCGGAAGTCGGCTACAAGGTTCTTGGGGCAAACCGTGATCTGGCTGGGGTTGAGTTGGCGATTGCAGAGCAGGAAGGGCGCGAGTTCATTTTGCGGGATGCATTGCAGGAAATTGAAGCTTCATTCGACTATATCATTGTCGATTGTGCACCGAGTCTTAGCCTGATTACTGTCAATGCTTTGGCAGCCGTGGATGGTGTGCTGATTCCAATGCAGTGTGAATATTATGCACTGGAAGGTCTGGCGGATTTAACCCAAACCATCGATCGGATTCAGCAAGCCTTGAATCCGGACCTGCAAATTGTTGGTGTATTACGCACCATGTACGATGCACGCAATGCCTTGACTCGTGATGTCTCTGAAGAATTAGAACAATATTTTGGTAAAAAACTGTATGAAACCGTGATTCCACGGAATATCCGTCTGGCTGAAGCACCAGCACACGGTTTGCCGGTGATTTATTTTGAAAAAAGCTCAAAGGGTGCAGTTGCTTACTTAAATCTGGCAGCTGAAGTATTAAAGAAAAGCAAAGTGAAAAAAGGAAGTAAAGCATGACCGTCAAGAAACGTGGACTCGCCAAAGGTCGTGGCTTGGATGCCTTGCTAGGCTCAATTCAAAAAGAAAAATTACAACTCGAAGCCCAAGGTCTTGATCATGGTCAGTTGAAACAGATTGATGTGAATTTGCTCAAGCGTGGTGAATATCAGCCACGCCGTTATATTAACGAGCAGGATTTGCAGGAACTGGCGGCATCGATTGAAAAGCATGGCATCATGCAGCCCATCGTGATCCGTCCGGTTGACGATGAACGCTATCCATACGAGATTATTGCGGGTGAACGTCGATGGCGTGCTGCACAGCTGGCGGGTTTGACCGAGGTTCCTGCGATTGTACGTGATCTGAATGATCAGGTTGCGATTGCACTGGCCTTGATTGAAAACATCCAGCGTCAGGATCTGAATCCGATTGATCAGGCGATGGCTCTGCAACGTTTCCATGAAGAATTTGGCTTAAGCCATCAGGAAATTGCAGATACCGTGGGTAAAGCGCGTACGACAGTGAGTAACCTACTTCGCCTGCTTAGCCTGGCAGAAGAAGTGAAAGACTTTATGCAGCAGGGTTTGCTGGATATGGGGCATGCACGTGCGATCTTAACCTTAAAAGCTAAAGATCAGCTCAAAGTTGCAGATATCGTAATTGAAAAAAGTCTGTCTGTTCGTCAAACCGAGCAGTTAGTCCGTGATTTCAATACACCTAAACAAGAAAAAGTAAAAGAAGCTGTAGCACCGGATATTCAGCAATTGACTCAGCGCCTTTCAGAGCGTTTCAGTGCAGATGTTAAAATTGACTATAACAAGCAAGGTAAAGGGAAACTGGTTATTAGCTATCACTCTTTAGAAGAGCTGGATGGCATTCTTTCTATTTTAGAAGATGAATAATTTATATATTTTTTTTATTGGGGAATAAATTAGATGTGGGAATTGGTTAAAGCAGGTGGCTGGCTTATGCTGCCCCTGGTCTTGTGTTCTATCTTTATGCTGGCGATTTCGATCGAGCGTCTGATTCGCCTGAAAAAGAATGCAGTACTTCCGTTGACACTGTTGATGGGGCCTTCGCAAAATACAGCACAAGTCATGCAAAAAATGAATCAAAGTGCGGCCTTAAAGCAAAGCACTTTGGGTCGGGTATTTACTGCAGGCTATGCCAGCAAGCAGCAAGGTGAGCAGTATGCTCGCGCACAGATGGAAGTGGTGGCATCACAGGAAATTGGTTATCTGGAAAAAAACATTAATTTTCTGGGAACTTTGAGTGCAGTTGCGCCTTTACTCGGTTTATTGGGAACTGTACTTGGGATTATTGAATCTTTCCTGATGATCGATGTAGGTACCGGGAGTGATCCGGTATTGATGATGCCGGGTATTTCCAAGGCTTTAATTACCACGGCAGCCGGTATGTTGATTGCAATTCCTGCACTGTTTGCGCACCGTTATTTTCAGCGTCTGGTTCAGGAATATGTGGCTGAACTTGAACAGCAAGCGACTTTGTTTCATGCGGATCTTTTTTATCGCAATCATGCAGACATAGACCAAGACATGCAAAAAGCCAGCTAGGAGGCGGATGATGAAATTCAAACGCAACCAGGTGGAAGATGTACATATTAATCTGACACCGATGATTGATTGTCTGCTGTTTATTCTGGTCTTTTTGCTGTTATCGACGACTTTTAGCCAAATGAGCCGAATGAATCTGACCTTGCCTGATGCGCAGGGTGTACCGCCTAAAAGCTATGATCAAAAAGTCGAAGTGATTGTGGATGCCAATGGTCATTACGCAGTCAATGGTCAATCCTTGGCCAGTAAGGAAGTCGCGGATTTAAATACTGCAATTAAACAGATTTCTAATGAACGCCGTGATTTAATGTTTGTCATTGCAGCTGACGCAAAAGCCAGCCATCAGGACGTGATTCGTGTCATGGATGTGGCCGGGCAGCTCGGCTTTGTCAATATTAATATCAGTACCAAAGTACCCACCCGAGGTTATTAGTGAAGCACGATTTTAAGGTCTATCTTCGCCTTTTAAGTTATTTAAAACCATTTTGGGGCATCGCATTACTTGTCCTGTTGGGTTTTTCTATTAATGCGGCTACGGAAGTTTCTGTCGCTAAATTACTGGAATATATTATTGAGGCGATTCAAAATAAAGACCAGAGTTTCACATCACTTTTCCCGTTTTTAGTGGTCATACTCATGTTCTTCCGGGGCTTGGGTTTGTTCATGGGTGGATATTTTACTGCGGTAATTTCCCGGAATCTGGTATTCAATATCCGTCAGGAAGTTTTTGCAAAATTGCTGCGTTTACCTTCCCAGTATTATCTGGACAATACCAGCGGGCATATTACTGCCAAAATCATGTATAACGTTGAACAGCTAACCGCTGCTTCAACTGAAGCCCTAAGAACCTTGTTGCAACAAGGTTTGATCACCCTGGCATTATTAGGCTACCTGTTGTATACCAACTGGCGTCTGACCATGTGTATCCTGATTTTTGCACCCGTCATAGGTTTTATTATCAGTAAAGCTGCAAGACGGATGCGTAAATTATCGCAACAAGTACAAGACACCATGGGTGATGTGAACCATGTAGTGCAGGAAACGGTGAATGCCAACCTGATCGTCAAGGGTTTTGGCGGGCAAAGTTCTGAGCAGGAACGCTTTAAACAGAACTCGCTTGAAAACTTGCGTCGTGGCTTGAAAATGGTCGCTGTGCAACAGTTGAATAGTCCTGTCGTTCAGTTGATCATGTCCATTTCACTGAGTATCGTGATGTTTATTGCCTTGCGCCCACAAATCTTGGGTGACACCTCTGCCGGTGAATTTGTTGCTTATATTACTGCGGCGGGTATGCTGGCAAGACCAATCAAAGCCTTGACGGATATCAATGAAAAAATTCAACGTGGTATGGCTGCGGCTCATTCGGTATTTGAATTGCTGGATATGCCTGAAGAAAAAAATACCGGGACTTTAACGGATAGCCTGAAAGGCGATATCGAGTTTAAAGATGTCAACTTGATTTATGATGATGGCCATCATGCTATTCATGACTTTAATTTGCAGGTCAAGGCCGGTGAAACAGTAGCGCTGGTAGGACGTTCTGGTGCAGGAAAAAGTTCTCTGGTGAATCTGCTGGTGCGTTATCAGGATGCAACTTCTGGGCAGATCTTGCTGGATCAGAAACCGATTGAAGATTTTGAAATTACCGCCTTGCGAACCCAGATTGCTATGGTGAACCAGCAAGTAGTACTGTTTAATCGTACCGTGCGGGAAAATATTGCTTATGGTCAGCTCGAAGGTGCTTCCGATGAAGATATTATCGCGGCAGCAAAGGCAGCCTATGCGCATGATTTTATTATGGCACTACCGCAAGGTTATGATACTCAGCTGGGTGCTCAGGGTTTAAACCTGTCTGGTGGCCAGCGTCAGCGCATCGCCATCGCACGCGCAATTTTGAAAAATGCCTCTATCCTGATTCTGGATGAAGCGACCAGTGCACTGGATAACGAGTCGGAATACTTTATTCAGCGTGCCTTTGATAAAGCCATGCAGGATCGTACCACCATCGTAATTGCACATCGTTTATCGACGATTGAAAATGCTGATCGTATTGTGGTCATGGATCAGGGCCGTATTGTTGAGCAGGGCAGTCATGCCGAACTGATTGCGTTACATGGTGCTTATTATCAGTTGCATCAGCGTAACTTTGAGGAACAGTAACTTATGGCACTGGCACAAATCATTCAGGATGCTTGGAATGCACAGGCAAAGTGGCTGGTGGTGCTGCGTCCTTTGTCATGGTTATATCGCCTGGGTTTTGTCAGCAATCACTGGCTTTATCAAAAAGGCATTAAAAAAAGTTATAGTGCACCAATTCCCGTTATGGTAATTGGTAACATCACAGTCGGTGGTAGCGGTAAAACACCTTTGTTGATTCATCTGGTGGATTATTTAACCGAGAAAAATGTTCGGGTAGGCGTGATCAGTCGAGGCTATGGCGGCCAAGGTCCATTTCCTGCCTATGTCGACTTTAATACCTTGCCGGAGATTGTCGGAGATGAGCCTGCCTTGATTGTACAGGCAACAGGCGTGCCGATGGCAGTTGGTCCCAACCGGCAGAAAAGTATCGAGTTATTGCTGCACAAACATGAACTGGATCTGATTATCTGTGATGATGGCCTGCAGCATTGGGCCTTGAATCGCCAGATTGAGTGGATTGTGCTGGATAATAATCGCGGTCTGGGTAATCAGAAACTGCTTCCAGAAGGTTATCTACGTGAACCAGTGACCCGTTTGAAAACGGGAACCGTAATTGAGCATTCGGCTAACCCAAGCTCTGAACTGCATATGCATCTGGCTGCATCACAGCCTTATTTGCTTAATCAGGACAACAATAAAATCTTTGATCCTCAAGCGGCTTTTTATGCGGTAGTCGGCATTGGCTTTCCACAGCGGTTTTATCAGACCTTGCAAAATTTAGGCATAGAACAATTTCAGTGTCATGAGTTTCCAGACCATCATGACTATGACATTGAAGATTTACAGTTCGATGATAACAATCCGATTATTACCACTGAAAAAGACGCAATAAAAATTATGGCGCTACTTAAACAATATCCAGATTTTAAACAGGATATCTGGGTGGTGCCAGTCGATGCAGTCCTATCGCCAGCCTGCTATACAGTCTTGCAGCAACAGTTACAACAATACGGTATTCAAATTTCTTAAGGCTCATTCATTATGAAACACATTGTTATTCCTGCACGTTTCGCCAGTTCACGTTTACCGGGTAAACCTTTGCTGGAAATTCATGGTCGTCCCATGATTCTGCGGGTAGTGGACCAAGCCAAAAAAGTGCAAGGTTTTGACGATCTGTGTGTGGCAACTGATGATGAGCGTATTGCAGCCGTTTGCCGTGCTGAAGGCATTGATGTGGTGATTACCTCAGCGGATCATCCTTCAGGCACAGACCGCTTGAGTGAAGTGGCTCGAACTAAAGGCTGGGCCAGTGATGACATCATTGTCAATGTACAGGGGGATGAACCTTTACTGCCGGCGCAACTGGTAAAACAGGTTACTCAACTCTTGGAAGATCAGCCTGAATCTTCCATGTCGACGCTATGTGAGCCGATCCATCAACTGGATGAATTCAAACGCGACAGCATTGTAAAAGTCGTAATGTCAAAACAGCAGCAGGCACTGTATTTTAGCCGTGCTACCATTCCTTATGACCGTGATGGCGCGAAACTCGCTGACCCGAAGCTGCATGATCAGGCCTATCGTCATTTAGGTCTATATGCCTATCGGGTAAAACTGTTGCAAGAATATGTGACCTGGGAAATGGGTGTGCTGGAGAAACTGGAATCTCTAGAACAGTTACGGGTACTGGAAAATGGACACCGTATTGCCATTGCGGTGGCT
This sequence comes from Acinetobacter lwoffii, assembly GCA_963516025.1. Taxonomy (GTDB): domain Bacteria; phylum Pseudomonadota; class Gammaproteobacteria; order Pseudomonadales; family Moraxellaceae; genus Acinetobacter; species Acinetobacter lwoffii_R. The sequence goes on along the minus strand of CAUPZU010000019.1, from coordinate 33,022 downwards.
GAAGCCAATTTGCCGCCAGGGGTAGATACTCAGGAAGATCTGGATCGCCTGAATCAGATGGATCTTTCCCATTTTGCCTAAGAAGAGTCAAATACATGCCTTTTGATGTCAATGCACATATCTATCCATGGCAGCAACAGGTTTGGGAAACCCTGACCGGGCGCTTTCCCAAGCTTGGACATGGTTTATTGTTTTATGGAAAAAAAGGCTGTGGTAAAGAAGCGTTTACCCAACAGTTTCTGGCTTGGGTGTTATGCCTGAATCGTCAGCCTGCCGGGCCATGTGGTGAATGCAGTAGCTGTCAATGGTTAAAGGCAGACACCCATCCCAACTATGTGCATATCAGTACCGATGACGACAATAAAAAACAGAATGCCAAAATCAAGATCGAGAAGATTCGCGATCTGCTGCCTTTTGTGCAACAGACTGTAGATGGCTGGCGCGTGATTGTGATTGAGCCGGCAGAAGCCTTGAATATTGCCTCTGCCAATGCCTTACTCAAAACACTGGAAGAACCCGGTGATAATACGGTCATTATTTTACTGGCGAATCATTATTTAAAATTGCCCGCGACTATACGCAGTCGTTTGCAGCATTTTGCTTTGGACCGGATTTCCGCAGAACAATTTAGCGATTATGTCCAGAATCAGCTCCCAGATGCAGGTGCTAGCCAACAACAGTTATTGATGAACCTGTCCAATCAGATGCCGTTACAGGCACTAGAGGTTGCACAAAGTGCCTGGCTGCCACTACGTCAGGAATTTCTGCAAGACTGGCAAAAACTGGTCATGCAAAAAAATATGCCGATGGCAATTGCGACCAAATGGAATAAAAACCTGAATTTTGGTGACTTTGCTCAAATGTTTGAATACTTGTTGTCCGATTTAATTTGTGTCAAGCTAAATCAGACGGTGAAAAACATTGACCTTGAATTCAATGTACTTGCCGAACAATATTCATTAGAAGCACTTTTTAAAATTTATGAAGATTTTCAGCGCGCTAAACAATTCCTTGAACAGAATGTCCAAAGCAATCTGGTTATTGATGAATTGTTTATCAAGCTGATGAATCTTTAATTAAGGGGAAATCACATGCAACCACGTATGGGCGGTATTATTCAGGCCAATATTCCTGACATTGAAACACTGTTTGCCAGCTATATGCCTTATGTTGTGGGTGGTGGGCTTTTTATTCCTTCCAAGCAGCCGGTCAAACTGGGCGAAGAGGTTTTTGTATTGACGACTTTGCCTGACCAGACCCAGAAAATTCCTTTAACCGGTAAAGTCATCTGGGTCTCGCAAAAGCAGAATGGCATCAAGCCACAAGGCTTTGGCATCCAGTTAAGCGGTGAAAAAGGCGTTTATTTTAAAAATGAAGCAGATCGTCTGGTTGCAGGTCTTAAATCTGAAGGACGTAAAAGTTACACTATGTAGTTAATTTACCCTTGGTAGGAACGCATCGTGTTTGTAGATACTCATTGTCATTTAACCCTGCTTGATTTGACACCATATCATGGTGATCTGGATCAGGCATTGGCTCAGGCTCGTGAAGCCGGTGTTTCCAAATTCATGAGTATCTCGGTCGATCTAGATGATCATATCGAGCTGGCCAAAATTGCCGCGCGTCATGCAGATGTCGGATATACCGTTGGCGTACATCCTTGCGAAGATGCTGCAACCATGGCGCGTGCCACGACTGAATATCTGGTCGAACTGGCGCAACCGGAGAAAGTCTGGGCACTCGGTGAAACAGGTCTGGACTATTATCACAGTACCGATTTTATTGCAGAGCAAAAAGCCTGTTTCGCCCGGCATATCCATGCGTCACAAATCACCAAAAAACCTGTAGTCGTTCATACCCGTTCCGCCAAGCATGATACCGTCGATATTATTCGCGCGGAAAAATCTACGCATGGCATCCTGCACTGTTTTACCGAGGACTGGGAAACCGCTAAAGCAGTACTGGATTGCGGCTATTATGTTTCATTTTCCGGAATTGTTTCATTTAAAAATGCGCAGGATCTGCGTGATGTCGCCAAACAGGTTCCGCTGGATCGTGTGCTGATTGAAACCGATAGTCCTTATCTTGCGCCAATGCCGTATCGTGGCAAATCTAATGAGCCTAAATACGTTCCTTATGTAGCCAAAGCGCTTTGCGATGTATATGATAAGTCGCTAGAAGAAATGGCTTTTATCACAAAGCAGAACTTTGAAAATCTTCTGAATTTAAAGTAAATAAAGTTATATAAAGTACAAAGAGAGTTTATAGGGTGAAGATGGATCGTCAGGCTCAGTTTCGAGCAAGAGAAACCTTGATTTTTCAAGTTGCAGAACAGCTCCTGTTGGAAAATGGTGAAGCAGGAATGACGCTAGATGCGCTGGCTGCCGAGCTTGATCTGGCCAAAGGGACACTTTATAAACATTTTCAGAGTAAAGATGAGCTGTACATGCTGCTGATTATCCGTAATGAGCGCATGTTGCTGGAAATGATTCAGGATAGCGATAAAGCCTTTCCTGAACATCTGGCCTTCTTTATGCTGCATCATTTACATCATCCGGAACGAACCGTGCTGTTTCATCAGATTGAAGAACGCCTGTCGACGACTGGGGTTGGAATCCAGCACCTTTTTAGCGAACTTTATCAGGTGCGCAAACAGCGTTTACGCCTGATTATCCGTATGACAGAAACTTATCTGGCTTCTATTAATAGCCGCATGTCAGTACGCGATTATCTGGCTTCGATCTGGTCGTTGACCCATGGTGCAGCTGCAATTCTTAATTCCAGTTTCTATCAGCGTTATTTGGGTTCGCGCGATACATTGCGTGTAGCCTATATCGATCAGGCACTGGCTTTGCCTAAGCAGGTACATTCAGCCGAGCAGTTTGCCTAAGGTTGTCCTATGATCAGATCACCTCACAGTGCAGTTCGTGGCTTTACCTTAATCGAATTGATGGTGGTGATTGTGATTATGGGAATTATGGCTTCACTAGTGCTGCTGAATACCAGTGGTGTCGATCAGCGCAAAGCGATGCAGGCACGGGAAATTTTATTGGTGGACTTGCAACGGGTGCTACGCGAGGCTAATGACCAATCCAGAATACTCGCGCTTGACGTTCAATCAGCGACAGATGTCACGCCATTTCGCTATGGAATTATAGAATATCGTTCGGCAGCGCAGACTGAACCGAACCTGCAAAATGAGAAATGGCAAAATTATGCAGATTTTAAATTGCGTAGTTTGCCTGATCATATTTCCTTTCAAATTCAGGCACTGGAACAGCAGCGTTATGCCAGGGCACAAAATCGTGACCTGACTCAGGCAAATTCACCTCAATTAATCTGGCTCGGCAATGGTGAAGTCAAACCGGTGCGGATTCAGTTCTTTTTAGAAGACCGTGAAGTGGGTGCTGCGATTGAGATTGATCATCTGGGTAAAATCAATGAAATCTAGATATTTCAAGCAGAGCGCTGGGTCTGGTGTAATCAAGTTGTTTAAGGCGAGTGTTCATGGATTTGATCATGTGTGCTGCAAGCATAGGACTTCGTCTTGCGCTGCTATCGGACTTTCTTGCGCGACAATGTCGCTCAGGTCGAGTGTTACTCGACTTAATCGTGTGCACTCCGAACAGAGTTCGTCATCTTGCGCAGCGGTGAAACAGCGTTTCACTCGTCGCTGCTCAGGTTTTACCTTATTGGAAGTCATGGTGGCCCTGGCAATTTTTGCGACCGCAGCCATGACCTTGACCAAAGTCGCAATGCAATATACCCAATCCACCTCAAATGCCATTCTACGTACCAAAGCACAGTTTGTTGCTTTAAATGAAGTGGCACAAATGGAAATCAATCAGGAATGGATGGAGGGTACGGCTTCTAAACAGCTGACCCAGCAAGGTGAAACTTGGCAGATTGACAAGCGCAGCGAACCGACGGTCAGTCCGAATGTGCAGCGAATCGAATTGCAGGTGAGTCTGGTTAATCAGGACAGTGGTCAGGTTGAATCTGGGATCAGCAGCCTGATGTTCTTTAATCATCGCATGAACAATACTCCATGAAGCCTAAAGGATTTACCCTGGTTGAATTAATGGTCGCAATTGCGATCTTTGCGGTGCTGTCTGCTTTGGGTTGGAAAGTTTTTGATTATATTGTCAAAACCAAAGATCAGAATGTGATTCATGAGCAGCGTTTAGGTCAGCTACAGCAAACCTATCAGCAGATTCTGCGAGATACCGTACAGGCAGTGCCCTTAACGGCCAATATCAATGGGGATATTCAACCGGCTCTGGTGCTGCAGAACGGACGCTTTAATTTCAGTAAAACTGGGGTAACTGACCCTTTGGAAGAAGGAATTTCCCCAGATGAACGCATTGAATATCAGTATCGAGCCGATGAGCAGAAACTTTATCGCTTGAAATACCGGAATCTAAATCAGACCGGTCAAGATCAGCCCGAATCCAGTTTTTTATTGTCGGAAGTGGAACAATTCCAGATCGTCGTACTTAATCCGAATGAACTCACGCAATGGCCGGATACTTCTGCTGATCTGAATCAGTTAGAGCATAAACAGCGTTTGCCTAAAGGGATTAAAATCAATTTAACTGTGAATGGCGTCAGTTATGAATGGATGTTTAGTTTATTAAATACTGACTTTTTGCTTGATACTCAGAACACCGGTCAACCCAGCTCAGAATAATAAGAAATGAAAATGAAGAAAGCGATCATGATCAAGCAGCAGCAGGGCATTGCACTGATTACCATTCTGGTGATGGTAGCGCTAGCGACTATTTTGGCGGCCACGATTGCCCAGCGTCAGGCTGCAACTGCTGAAAGCACTGCCTATTTGATGCGACAAAACCAGTCTCTCATGTATGCCAAGAGTGCCGAGGCCTTTTTTTCTGAATTGCTGGTCAATGATGCTGAAAATGCTGCAGAGGTCGATCATCTGCAGGAAACCTGGGCGCAGCCCATGCCGGCTTTTCCGGTAGATGATGGTTATGTCTCCGGAATTGTGCAGGATGAATCAGGCAAGTTTAATTTAAATAGCCTGATCACCGCCGAAGGCACAGTCAATGAAAATGCCAAGGCATGGTTTGAGTTGATTCTAAAACGTGCCGGTTTGCCGGAACAGCTGAGTGAAGCAGTCATTGACTGGCAGGATGCAGACGAGCTGGTCAGTGGGGGCATGGGTGCAGAATCCAATTATTATCAGGGTTTGCCGAATGGTTCTCTGCCTCCGAATGCTAAATTTCATAGCGTTGAAGAGCTGAAACTGGTACGAGGTTTTGAAGAGAATAAGTACAAACTAATCGCACCTTATCTAAGTACTGCGTCTGTAGCAGATACTACGGTCAATATTAATACCGCATCTGCATTTCTTTTGGCCAGTATGGATGAAAAGCTGGATGTGAATACTGTGCAGCAATTGCTGGATCGCCGTCAGGCAAATCTGGAATATTTTTCCAATGTGGCTGATCTCTGGACACTAGAACCCTTTGTTCAGGTCGATGCGGACAAGCGTAATTTGTTTAACAGTCTGCTTGGGGTGCAATCCAATTATTTTAAAGCCCGAATCGAAGTGGTTTTAAGTGAGCGTAAGCGCCAGTTTAGTAGTGATCTGGTTCGTCAGGACAAACAGGTTTATGTGGCATACCGCAGCATGGCGCCATTTTGATCATAGTTTATAAATTATACAGATTGTAGAAGTAACAATGCTGGACTGATGCCTTTTCCCTATCATGCTAAACAGCAAAATTAATCCTCAAAGCTTTACTTTTGCTTTATAATCAAAATTAATTCACCTATTTTTTGACGACATTACGGCATATGTTAATTCGTAAGTTATTTAAGTTTGAGAATGCTCATATTGTGCGTAACTGCACGTCAGATCGCTGTAAGCGTTCGATCCATGGCCATAGTTATAAAGTCGAGTTATTGCTAAAAGCCTCGAAGCTAGATCATGGTCAAATGGTCTATGACTTTGGTCTGCTTAAAGGTGTGATTAAGGATTTCTTTGATTCTTTCGATCATGCCATCTGCTTTTGGCAAAATGACGATCCGGAATATATTCAGGCCTGCAAGAATTTCAGTGCGCGCTGGGTGTCTTTGCCGGTATCGCCATCAGCAGAACAGTTTTCACGTATTTTCTTCTTTCTGGCACAGCAGGTGCTGGCATCGACCATGACTCAAAATGGTGAAGGCGATGTCGAAGTCTATTCTGTGATTGTGCATGAAACCGACACCGGCTATGCACAAAGCTTTTTAGAAGATATTCAAAATGAACAAATGGGCATCCTTAGTCTGGAGCAACTTGAGTTCTCTGAACAAGTGCAGGCTGAATGGACAGATCCGGACATGTTTGCCAAGCTCAAACAGGGCACACCATTTCATAACCCTACAGTAGATTTACAGGTACAGATTTAAAGTCTGCGTGACTTTAAATCCATTGACATAGATTTAGGATTGAAGAATGTCTTTAAATGAACAGCAACTGGCCAAGCTGAATAAAGTTCAGCTGGATGAAAGCTGGAAATATGGATTGAGTGAATTTTTGCTCAGTCCAAAAATGGATGAATTAAAAGCATTTCTCGTTGAAGAAAAAAAAGCAGATAAAATCATTTATCCTCCCAATCATCTGATTTTTAATGCGTTAAATACCACGCCGCTAGATCGGGTAAAAGTGGTAATTTTGGGGCAAGATCCTTATCATGGCCCAAATCAGGCGCATGGATTAAGCTTTTCCGTGCAAAAGGGAGTTGCATTACCACCATCTTTGCGTAATATTTTTCATGAGTTACATGCTGATGTTGGGGTTGAAAGACCGAAGCATGGTGACTTGACGCATTGGGCAGAGCAGGGTGTGCTTCTGTTAAATGCAGTACTGACCGTAGAAGCAGGTCAGCCGACTTCGCATCAAAAGCGCGGTTGGGAAGAATTTACCGATCACGTCATTGATGTATTAAATGAACAGCGTGAACATATTGTCTTTATTCTTTGGGGCGCATACGCACAGCGTAAAGGACAGCGCATTAATCAAGACAAGCATCTCGTGTTAAAGGCAGCACATCCATCGCCTTTGGCCGCAAACCGTGGTGGTTTTTTTGGTTGTAAAGTATTTTCGAAATCGAATAATTACCTCAAACAACATGGCATTGAGCCTATAGATTGGCAGCTGGACGCATGAAATATTCTCCCCTTACTAAACATTATCATCCAGATTTGATTGTTGAAGAAGCGCACAATGGTTGGCGTATCGTTCGTTTAAATCGCCCGAAATCTTTGCATGCGCTGGATGAATCGATCGCTTCCGCACTTCTGGAAGTATTTCAGGACTTTCATCATGATGACAGCGTAAAAGCAATCTGGCTGGATTCAACCACACCGAAAGCGTTCTGTGCGGGTGGGGATGTACGTAAACTGCGTCAGTTAGTGATTAATGATGAAGTCGCGGCTGCCAATAAGTTCTTTGAACAAGAATATGCACTTGATCTGTTATTGCATAATTATGCTAAACCCGTTTTAGTCTGGGGTGAAGGTTATGTGATGGGCGGTGGCTTGGGCCTGTTTATGGCAGCGCCTTTCCGTTTAGTGACACCATATTCACGTTTGGCCATGCCTGAAATCAATATCGGTTTGTATCCAGATGTGGGTGCAACCCGCTTTCTGGCGGATCGTGGTGCGATTGGTTTATTCACAGGCTTGACTGGTTCGATCATGACTGCTGCGGGTGCTTATGGGATTGGTTGGGCAACGCATATTTGTGATGCACAGCGTGATTCAGTGTTGGATAAAGTCATTAGTATCGACTGGGAGCATTATCCTGCGGGTGACTTCCGTGCCATTGATGACACCCTGAACAGTATGCACCGTCCGGTAGGCCCGGGACCGCTACAAAACTCTCTGGACGTGATTCATAGTGTTTGCCGTGGCATCAACTTTGAGCATGATTATGAGTCGATAATTGGCCTGAGTGATGCACGCAGTGACTGGTTGCGTCAGGCCAGTGAAAACCTGAAAAAAGGTTCACCAACCACCGCAGCCTTGACCTGGCTATTATGGCAATGGGGTAAGCAGGTGCATTCCTGGAATGAAGTTTTCGAACTGGAAGTTCAAATTTCTGACTGGAAAATCCGTCATCATGATTTTGTCGAAGGTGTGCGTGCACGTCTGGTTGATAAAGACCTTAGTCCTGAGTGGAAAAAAGGTGCAGATATGAGCTTAAAAGGTATTTTGTCTGCAAACCCTCCAGTTACGACTATTGAAAGCTGGAATGAGCTGCTCAAGCATTATGGTGTGATTTAAGCCTCAATGTCCGAAACACAATTTACAGATGAATACTGGATGCAGCGTGCTTACGAGCAGGCTGCACTTGCTGCTGCACAGGGAGAAATCCCAGTCGGGGCAATTATCGTCAGTCAGAATCAGATCATTGGTCAGGGATTTAATGCGCCCATCTCGTTGAATGATCCGACTGCGCATGCTGAAATTGTTGCACTACGTGATGCCTGTCAAAACATCCAGAATTATCGTTTACCTGATGATGCAGTGCTTTATGTGACTTTAGAGCCGTGCACCATGTGTGTCGGCGCACTGGTTCATTCACGGGTTTCACGGGTAGTATTCGGGGCATTTGAAGCGAAAGCAGGCTCACTAGTGAGTGCACGCCAACTGTTCGAAACAGGCTATTATAATCATGTATTTCCTTTCAAGGCAGGTTGTATGCAGCAGCAATGCTCGGAACAGCTCAGTGTATTTTTTAAAGTGCGTCGTGAACAGAAACGGCAACTTAAGTTACAAGAAAAGTCATTAAATACGCAGAAATAATTCCAGCTTATCCGCTAGAATTTGCTCACTTTCAAATATCTGTAATTTTCAGGAATAATAATGAACAGCATTCAAGTAAAAAAAGAATTCCCAGCAGCCCTTGATGATGTCTTCAATTTGATGTCCAAGCATGCCACCTATAATATTGCCTTCGCACCGATGCAGGTCGAACGAATCAAGGATTCTGCAGATGCTGAATATCCTGATGGACTCGGTTCAGTACGTGCAATGGGTATGGGGCCAGTGAAGCCGCTGAAAGAACAAATTACCTTGTTCGAGCCAAATAATCGCATCGAATATCAGATTATTAAAAATCCATTGATCAAGCATCATTTAGGCATTATTGAATTTGAAGCACTGGCTGATGACAAAACGTTAGTAACTTATACGATTGAATTGCAGGCACGTGCGCCTTTTGTGAGTAAATTAATCCTTGCACAGTTACAGGCAGCGATTAAACTAGGCCTGACAAAACTCGCAAAATCTGTTTAAACAACAACGGGAAAGCAATGACAGTTCAAATTATTACCATTGATGGTCCAAGTGGGTCTGGCAAGGGCACGTTAGCAGCGAAACTGGCTGCACATTATCAGTTTCACTTATTGGATTCTGGTGCTTTATACCGCCTTTTGGGTTTGTCATTGCATCACCATGATTTGCTGGATTCGCTAGACACGAAATTGCCAGAATGCGTACAAATCGCAACAAATTTAGATATTCAGTTTGTCAGTACCGACACCGGGGTGCAGGTGTGGCTGGATGGTGAAGATGTGTCCCAAACTATTCGAACTGAACGGGTAGGAGAGTTTGCTTCAAAAGTTGCAGCAATTCCTGAGCTTAGAACAGCGATGGTTTCACGTCAGCATGCCTTTGCACAGGCGCCTGGTCTGGTAGCAGACGGACGTGATATGGCGACAAGTATCTTCCCGAATGCTCAGGCAAAAATATATTTGACGGCCTCGGCTGAATCACGTGCGCAAAGACGTGTAAAGCAGTTGCAGGGCATGGGGCTGGATGTTAAAATAAGCGACATTTTAGCTAATATCATCGCTCGCGATAAACGAGATATGGAACGCACTGTCGCTCCACTCAAGCCTGCGGATGATGCTTACATTATTGATAGTTCAGATTTGAATATCGATGAAGTATTCCAGCTGATGACCACTTATGTGGATCAGCAGTTAGCAAATTAACCCAATTTTATCAGCAAACGCATAGCTTGATCAGTTTTATATGGACTATGTAGATGCTTAATTAAACCGGCCTTGTCTGATCCAAGACCGCTGACTTTATCGGAAATATCATGACCGAATCTTTTGCAGCCCTCTTTGAAGCAAGCGAATTAAACCTCAACGTTGAAAAGGGTGCAGTTATCCAGGGCGTTGTAGTAAGCATTGACTCTGATTGGGTAACTGTTGACACTGGCCTTAAATCTGAAGGCGTTGTTGACCGTGCTGAGTTCTTAAATGAACAGCGCGAACTTGAAGTTCAAGTTGGCGACACTGTAGACGTAGTTGTTGAAGCACTTGACAACGGTATGGGTCAAACAGTTCTTTCTCGCGAAAAAGCTAAACGCGCAGAAACTTGGACTAAACTTGAAAAAATCTTTGAAGACGGCGAAATCGTTACTGGTGTTATCTCTGGTAAAGTTAAAGGTGGTTTCACTGTTGACATCGGTCCAGTACGTGCGTTCCTTCCAGGTTCTTTAGTTGATACTCGTCCTATTCGTGATACTACTCACTTAGAAGGCAAAGAGTTAGAATTCAAAGTAATCAAACTTGACGCTAAACGTAACAACGTTGTTGTTTCACGTCGTGCTGTTATGGAAGCTGAATCTTCAGCTGACCGTGAAGCTCTTCTTGCTCAGCTTGAAGAAGGTCAAACAGTTACTGGTACGATCAAAAATCTTACTGACTACGGCGCATTCGTTGACCTTGGCGGTATTGATGGTCTTCTTCATATCACTGACATGGCTTGGAAACGCATCAAGCACCCTTCAGAAGTTGTTGAAGTGGGTCAAGAAGTTACTGTTAAAGTACTTAAATTCGACCGCGAACGTAACCGTGTTTCTCTAGGTCTTAAACAACTTGGCGAAGATCCATGGTTAGCGATCATGAACCGTTACCCTAAAGGTTCAATCGTTAAAGCGCGCGTAACTAACCTGACTGATTACGGTTGTTTCGCTGAAATCGCTGAAGGCGTTGAAGGTTTAGTACACGTTTCAGAAATGGATCACACGAACAAAAACATCCACCCATCTAAAGTTGTTCAGATTGGTGACGAAGTTGATGTTATGGTTCTTGAAGTTGATGAAGAACGTCGTCGTATTTCTCTTGGTATCAAACAAACTCGTGCTAACCCGTGGGAAGAGTTTGCTAAAGACCACGACAAAGGCGAAAAAGTTTCTGGTACGATCAAATCTATCACTGACTTCGGTATCTTCATCGGTTTACCAGGCGGTATCGACGGTCTAGTTCACTTGTCTGATATTTCTTGGAACGAACAAGGTGAAGAAGCGATTCGTCGTTATAAGAAAGGCGACACTGTTGAAGCGGTTATCCTTTCTGTAGACGCTGAAGGCAACCGTATCAGCCTTGGCATCAAGCAAATGAACAACGATCCGTTCAATGACTTCCTTGCTGCTAACGAACGCGGTGCGTTGGTTAAAGGTACTGTAACTGCAGTTGATGCTAAAGGCGCGACTGTTAAGTTAGCTGACGAAGTTGAAGCGACTCTGAAAGCATCTGAAATCAACCGCGACCGCGTTGAAGATGCAACTAAGTTCCTTGAAGTTGGTCAAGAAGTTGAAGCGAAGATCATCAACGTAGATCGTAAATCTCGCGCAATCAACTTGTCTATCAAAGCGAAAGACGAAGCTGAAGAGAAAGAAGCAGTTGCTAACTTGAAAACAGCTCCTGCTGGTCAAGACAATGGTCCTAAGACGATTGGTGACCTGATCAAAGCTCAAATGGGCAACTAAGTAAGCGTTTGAATTGTATTGTTAATGTAAGTTAACTAATACTTTTTATACAAATACTGTAAACGGTAGCGTAGTATTTAATTATTGCGCTACCGTTTTGTATTTAAACAGGTTATTATCGGGAAATAGATCCCAAGTAGCTTGATAATTAAAGAGGTCGCAGATGACTACTGAAGCACTTAATAAGTCTGACTTAATAGAGCGTATTGCGTTAAAAAATCCGCATTTGGCTGAGCCTTTAGTGGAAGAAGCAGTTAAAATTATGATTGATCAAATGATAGAAGCATTATCAACTGACAATCGTATCGAGATTCGTGGATTTGGTAGTTTTGCATTGCATCACCGTGAACCGCGCGTAGGTCGTAACCCTAAAACTGGTAAATCAGTAGAAGTGGCTGCAAAAGCAGTTCCGCACTTTAAACCAGGCAAGGCACTTCGTGACGCTGTGAACGAGTCTGCACAAAAATAATTGTAAATATTTTGCGGGGTGTTCATGCGTTACGTTCTGGTCATTCTTTTATTGGTACTGTTTGGTTATTCATTAGCTTTGGTTTTGCAAAACGGTACCGAATTGTCAGTGGACTTGTTATTTACTCAAGTTCCCGCAATGCGCTTGGGATTATTACTTCTCCTCACGTTATCTTTAGGTGTCGTTTTGGGCCTGTTATTGGGCGTTCAGATCTTCCGGGTTTTTCAGACGAATTGGGAAATTAAACGACTGCGTAAAGACATTGAACATCTACGTAAGGAACAGTTGAATACAGCCAAGTTAATGGCCGCTGAAGCAGCAGCCCATACCCGGCATGAAAAAACTGTATTAGATATTACCAATGAAAATCAAAGCCCATTATAATGGGCTTATTTTTTGCCTATATGAAGGGGTAATCTCTTGAGTATCATCGTCGCACTAGATGCCAAAAGCCAATTTGATGCCTTAGCCATTGCAGAACAGTTAGATCCTGCCTTGTGTCGACTTAAAGTTGGTAAAGAGTTATTTACCCATGAAGGTCCAATTATTGTCAAAGCACTTCAAGATAGAGGCTTTGATGTATTTCTGGATCTGAAATTTCATGATATTCCAAATACAACAGCACAGGCAGTATGCGCGGCAGCAGATTTGGGTGTGTGGATGGTCAATGTGCATGCCTCAGGTGGCCGCAAGATGATGGAAACCTGTGTAGAGCGTTTGCAAGCGGGTAATTATAAAACTCAGTTGATTGCAGTGACTGTATTGACGTCAATGGGCCGTGAAGACTTGAAAGATATTGGTCTGGATATTGAGCCAAATGAGCATGTAAAACGTCTGGCACAACTGACAAAAGACAGTGGTCTAGATGGGGTGGTTTGCTCAGCTCAAGAAGCGAAAATGTTACGTGAAACGATTGGAAAAGACTTTGCATTAGTGACACCCGGCATTCGTCCAGAAGGGTCGAATGCAGATGACCAGAAACGTATTGTGACACCGAAACAGGCAATGCTAGATGGCTCAACACATCTGGTAATTGGTCGCCCGATTACCCAGTCTAAAAATATGCGTCAGACTTTGAAAGATATTTTGGCAACGCTTTAATACGGTTTGAATGACAAAAAGCCTTTCAGTCGAAAGGCTTTTTTTATATATTGAAAAAATGGTTATAAAATAAAAAGGAAAAATGATGACTTCATCTGAACCACAATTAGAAAAAGTACAGAATGACGTGATTCAAAATATTCAACAGGCAGAACAGCTTAAGCAACAAGAATAGCAACAACAGCAGGCAAGCTCAGCAGATCGGACAGCGGGGATCGATGTGGTCAGTTTGGCATCTGATGCCATCAGTCTTGCTTCGGATGTTATTGAAACAGTAGGCGATGCCTTAAGTGATATTGATTTAAGTTTTTAGTCAGCCCTCTCGGCCTACTTGCTTGTGCTTCGTTTTAAAATTCTGCTTTTAAACTGAATCAGGGAGGAGAGTTCCTCTTTATAAAAGAGGAATTTAGTGAGATTGAGAAAGTGATAAAGTAATTAAATCGCTGCCAGTACACTCACCATGACTGGTGCTAACAGTGACAAAATAAAACCACTGACCATGGCATGTGGAATAAAATCATGCCCACAGGCCTGTTTAACCATCGGTAGAGTCACATCCATCGCAGTTGCACCCGCTGCGGAAATGGCGGATCTTGGGTATCTCCAGCCCATACAATACATGAGTAAGATGGCAAAAATTTCTCTAAACAGGTCATTCATTAGCGCGATACTGCCGAGTTCTGCATTTCTGAGTTCTGTTACGACAACACCTGACATTGAGTAAAATCCATAGCCTTGTGACAGCATGATCAAATCTTTTAGACTGATGTCTGTATTCCAGAATGAATAAAGCATGACTGCAAATAATGAACCAAAAATACAACCAATCGGAACTAAGAGAATTTTAAAATTTAACCAGGAACGATCTAAAGGTGAATAAGCCAGATCCAGGCCAATCATGAACATAAATACCAGCAACAAATGCCAGGTGCTGATTTGCAAGGATAGATCAAACAGATTCAAGCCCGCATGTAAACAATATCCACCTGCGAGAGCTAAAAAAGCATAGCTCATATTCAGCAAGGATTTAACTACCAGATCGAGAGATACCCGGCCTGAACTCGGAAGAAAACCTGCCCATTTAAATAGTAGGTAACAAAATGCAAAAGCGCCGAGTGAGGTTAGAAAGGCAATACTAATTGACGTACTCAGAATCTGGAGAGGATGCTGTAATTCATCTACCAGTTGTGAAAATTCAAAGGCAATTGCAATCAATAAAACATAGCTAAAATAGGGCAATAGCTTGAAACAGATTTTAATAATCGAAATCGGAATTCGTTTTGCCATGGCAAAACCGAGTGCTAGACAGAATAGAAGCTGAAAGATAAGCCAAAGCGATTGCATAAGTTTAATGGATTGAAAAAATTACCTATAAATTATGCCACCGCTTGATGTCAGATGGTAAAAAGCTTTTAGGCGACTTTATTCAATAATCGATAATCTGCGGCATTTGGCTTTTTTGTTTTGAGCCAGTATTTCCAGGTATAAGTTGGCCATAAGGCAAAGTTCTTGCCGCCTTCCTGCTGATACCAGCTGACGCAGCCAAATTGCCACACAGTCTTTTCAAACATATGTTGCACCTGCTGATTAAATGCATCCTGTGCCTGGTCTTTGACCATGATGGCATCGCTTTGGGATTGATCGACCAGTTGCATCAATTGCAAAATATATTCAACTTGTGCCTCAATCATAAAAATGACAGAGTTGTGTGCCAATAGGGTATTTGGCCCCAGTAACTGAAACAGGTTTGGAAAGTCTTTCACGCAAATTCCATAATAGCTTTCAGCACCTTGTTTCCACATTTCATTCAGTTCTACGCCATCAAGCCCGGTACATTGAAAATTCTTCATATAGATACGTGGATCGGTAATGAATCCGGTGCCATAAATCAGACAGTCAATCGGCCGCTCTTTTCCATCTTATGTAATGATACTGTGTTCAGTCAGTTCCTGAATCTTCTCGGTCACCAGTTCCACATTATGGCGGTTAAACGTCGGGAAGTATTTATTTGAAACCAGAATACGTTTGCAGCCCATGATGTAATCGGGAGTTAGTTTCTTGGCCAATTCAGGGTTTTTGACCTCATATTTAATGAATAGTTCTACCAGTTTTTGGGTGAATTTCATAATGCCCGGTTTGACAATCGGTACCACACGCGATTCATTTGACCAATACAGGCGGGCACGGTGTAGCTTTCTAAACCAGTCATATTTTTTAAAGAGTTTCTTTTCAAGATTCGGGTAGGCACGTTCATCCCGAGGAATGAACCAAGCCGCAGTACGTTGCATGACATACAGTTGTTTGCATTTCGGGGCAATTTCCGGAATATATTGAATGGCGCTGCCACCTATTCCAATCGATGCGACATTTTTGCCAGTCGGGTCATAAGTGTGATCCAATTGCGCAGAATGAAAGACTTTGCCTTGGAATTTCTCAATACCGAGAATATCTGGGATTTGCGGAATATGTAAAGGTCCGGAAGCGAATATAACAAACTGGGCTTCAAGGATACTTTGATCCTGTAGCTGTAATTGCCATAGACAGCGTTCTGCCTGGTAATGTGCTGCCAGTACTTCGGTATTTAAACGGCAAAAAGCACGCAGGTTATAATCGGTCACCAGATCCTGAATATAAGAAAATATCTCGGGTGCTTCCGCATAACGCTTGGACCAATTGCTTTTCGGAGCAAATGACAAGGAATATAAATGTGATTGCACATCACAGGCTGCTCCAAGGTACTGATTGTCCCGCCAGGTTCCGCCAAAATCGCTCCCTTTTTCCAGAATAATAAAGTCATAAATACCATGCTGTTGTAAACGTATTGCCATGGCAATCCCTCCGAAACCAGCTCCAATAATGGCAACTTTAGTATGGGGATGGGAACGTGTAGCGGTGGCATAATCTAGCATCAGTACATTCCTTACTTATTTTAATGTTGGATATTTATCGTAATTCGCTCCCTGATGGTTAGATAGAAAATTGATCTAAACGGCAATAGCCGACACATTATTTTTATAGTACAACTAGAGCAATCACATTGTATTTGTATGGTTATGAAACGTTCTGTTCTCAGTCTGATGTATTTGATTCAAGGGATGCGTAAGGCTGGCATGGAGGTCGATCAGAAACTGCAAAACATTGGGCTGCGTGTAGATGCCTTTGATCCAAGCTCGGTGATCCATCCGAGTCTGGAACATGATGTGCTTAAGGTGGTCGGACAGGAAATCCAGCCTGAACAGGGATTATTGATTGGCCAGCATTATGCTTTGGCAGGTTATGGTCCCTTACTCATGTTGCTGGTGACCAGTCCTACAGTACGCGATGCACTGAATCAGGTGATCCGTTTTCAGCAGTTGACGCATTTGACTGGTCAGTTGGCCTTGCAGCAAAGCGAGCATCATAGCGCGCTGTGTTATCGAGCAAAGCAGCAGGATGATCATTTGGGTATGCTGCTGGCACAGGCGGAGATTTCCGGAACGTTTAAGTTTATCCGGGAAATCTACAAATTGATGGGCTTATCCAAACCTGATTTGCGGATCGAGTTGCCATTTGCCTATCCAGAAGATCTGAATACCTTAAAGGTCTACCATGATTATTATGGAACACAGGTACAGTTTGATGCATCTCGGGCAGCATTCTGGTTTGATGAAGCAGTGCTGGATATTAAAATTCCCTCTGCGGATGCGGTGACTTTTGCCGTCTATGAAGCCAAATGTCTGGCTGAACTGGAACGCTTGCAACAGGATGAGCAGACGCCGACTGTGGTGCAGCGCGTGCAGGATTATCTGGAGATCCAAAGCGGCCTGATGCCGAGCATGGCTGAAACGGCACAGGCGCTGAATATCCCGGAACGAACCTTACGGCATCAGTTACAGCAGTGTGATACCAGTTATAAGCAGATTCGCGAAGAAATTATTAAAGATAAAGCTTTGCGACTGATTGAATACAAACAGTATTCGATTGAAATGATTGCAGAATTATTAGGCTATTCCGAGCCGGCCGCTTTTAACCATGCCTTTAAACGCTGGTTTGGGCAAAGTCCTCGGCAATATATAAAATAGCCTAAGTTAGTTTATGCCAAAGTGTTATAGCGTGTTGATTAAACTCCGCTATAATTAAATTGATCCCAAATAGTACGAAATTCTATGTCCGATTTTAATTCACAGCACAGCACCGCTTTTAGTCCGATTTCTCCTGCAGAACGTTATGCGCAAGCGATCTCTTCAGGACAGTTTATGCCTGATGAAGCACAGGCAATGGCAGTACATGAACTGAATCGTGTCTGGCTGGAATTGATTCAGCGTTTTAAGGCATCAAAAAAAGCATTTCGCCGCTTTCGCCGTCAGACGTCTCCGAAAGGCGTCTATATGTGGGGTGGAGTAGGGCGTGGCAAAACTTGGTTGATGGATCAGTTTTACGATTCGATTCCGTTTCGTCGTAAAACCCGGATGCATTTTCATCATTTTATGCAGCATGTGCATCGTGAGTTAAACAAATTATCCGGACAGCGTAATCCGCTAGATATCGTGGCGGATCGGATTTATAAAGAAGCGGTCATCATCTGTTTTGATGAATTCTTTGTATCCAACGTAACGGATGCGATGATCTTGAGTGATCTTTTCCAGAAGCTGTTTGAACGCGGTATTACCTTGGTCGCGACTTCGAATATTGCACCGGACGGTTTATATAAAAACGGCATTCACCGTGACCGTTTTATGCCTACTATCGAACTGGTCAAGAAAAACTGTGTGGTCTTAAATGTCGATGCCGGAGTCGATTACCGTCTACGGGTTCTAAAACAGGCACAACTGTTTAAATTCCCGTTGACCCATGATCATAAAAACTGGATTGCACAGCGTTTCAGTGCTTTGACCCAGACACAAACCTGCTCTGAAGAACCGATTATTATCAACAACCGTATTGTTGAAACCGTGTCACATACTGAAGATGTGTTGTGGTGCGAGTTCTCTGAACTGTGTTTAAAGCCACGTAGTCCGGCTGATTTTATTGAAATCGCCAATATTTATAATACGGTTTTGGTGAGTAATGTGCCGCACCTGACTGATTTTCTGAATGATGGAACACGCCGTTTTATTTATCTGGTCGATGAATTTTATGACCGCGGCGTCAAGTTACTCTTAACCTCGGAAGATAATATCGTGGATATTTACCAGGGTGAAAAACTGGCCTTTGAAATTGAACGGACCCGTTCCCGTTTGCTGGAAATGCAGTCGGATGAATACCTGAATTCTGAACATCGCCAGATTGAGAAAATCGCCTCCGTGAACGGAGAGTAACCATAAAAGCGCTGGTCATTTACCAGCGCTTTTTTTATAAAAATAGGGACTTAAATTATCGACAAGCCTGATTAAACATGGCTTAATCTTGATCTAAATATGATCGTGTATAACTAGAATGCATAATTTTTACTCGAAAATCTGAACTTAAGTCTAATTTCTACATTTCGAAAACTTTATACACTGTCATTAAGGTATTTAGCAGAATGATATCTATTTGCAACTGACAAAGATCAAATATGTTTATGAGGGTATTCATATTAGAAAAAATGCTCAGTATTTAGCAATGTGATAATACTATTCAGCTAGATTTTAATCGGTATACTAGAATCTCTTGTATAAAAAGTAGCAATATCAGGAAAGACAATGACTGCACGTATTCAAAAAGGCAAGTTAGCGATTGCTAAAGAACTTTACGATTTCATCGAAAATGAAGCACTACCAGGTTCTGGTTTAGACAGCGAAACATACTGGAAAAACTTTGAACAAGTCGTTGTTGATCTTAGCCCTAAAAATAAAGCACTTTTGGCTAAGCGTGATGACATTCAGGCGAAAATTGATGAATGGCACCGCAATAACACATTTGAATTACAAGCTTACAAAGCTTTCTTGACTGAAATTGGCTACTTGTTACCAGAAGTAGAAGATTTTCAAATTAGCACTGAAAATGTAGACGAAGAGATTGCAGTACTGGCAGGTCCACAGTTGGTGGTACCGGTACGTAATGCACGTTACTGCCTGAACGCTGCAAACGCACGTTGGGGTTCTTTGTACGATGCACTTTATGGTTTCGATGTCATCTCTGAAGAAGATGGCGCGGAAAAAGGCAAAGGCTATAACCCGAAACGTGGTGAAAAAGTTGTCGCATTTGCAAAGAATTTCCTCGACGAAACTTTCCCATTGGCACAAGGTTCGCACGCAGACGTAACTCAATACGCAGTTGAAGCTAATGCACTGGTTGTTACCCTAAAAGACGGTTCAAAAACAACTGTGGCAGATGCCGCTAAATTCGTTGGTTACAATGGCGAAGCTTCAGCACCGACTGAAATCGTACTTAAAAATAATGGCTTGCACGCAATCATCCAGATTGATGCCAATAGTTCGATTGGTCAAACTGACGCAGCAGGCGTAAAAGACGTCGTTCTTGAAGCGGCAGTTACGACCATTCAGGACTTGGAAGACTCGATTGCAGCCGTTGATGCTGAAGAAAAAGTGGAAGGCTACCGTAATTGGTTAGGCCTGATGAAAGGTACTTTAGAAGAGTCTATTGAGAAAAACGGTAAAACTGTTACCCGTAAACTGAATGAAGACCGCACTTTCAAAAATGTAGAAGGTGGTGAAACTAAAGTTCATGGCCGCTCATTGATGTTGCTGCGTAACGTTGGTCATTTAATGACAAACCCGGCGATTCTGGTAGATGGCGCAGAGATCTATGAAGGCATCATGGATGCACTGGTTACGCCATTGTTGTCTTTCGCAGACATCAAAGGTGAAAACACGATCAAGAACTCGCGTCAAGGTTCAATGTATATCGTTAAGCCGAAAATGCATGGTCCTGAAGAAGTGGCATTTGCCGTTGAATTGTTTGAACGTGCCGAACAGGCACTTGGCTTACCTGCAAAAACTTTAAAAATCGGGATCATGGATGAAGAACGCCGTACTTCTGTGAACTTGAAGAACTGTATTGCACAAGCCAAAGATCGTACTATCTTCATCAATACAGGTTTCATGGACCGTACCGGCGATGAAATCCATACCTTTATGGAAGCTGGTCCATTCGTTCGTAAAGGCGAAGTAAAAGGCCAAATCTGGTTCCCAGCTTATGAAAACCGTAACGTGATGATCGGTCTGCAAGCGGGTTTACGTGGTAAAGCACAGATTGGTAAAGGCATGTGGCCAAAGCCAGACATGCTGCTTGACATGTACAAAACCAAAACTGAACATCCTGAAGCGGGTGCGAGCTGTGCATGGGTTCCATCACCTACAGGTGCGGTGATCCACGCGATTCACTATCACCAGATTAATGTTGCAGACCGTCAGCAAGAACTATTGTCGACTCAGCCTTTATCTCTAGATGATTTGTTGACACCGCCATTGGCGAAAGACACTAACTGGTCTGAAGAAGAAAAAACCAAAGAACTCGAAAATAACTGTCAAGGTATCTTGGGTTATGTCGTTCGTTGGGTAGATTTGGGTGTAGGTTGTTCTAAAGTGCCAGACATCAATGATGTCGGTTTAATGGAAGACCGTGCAACTCTACGTATTTCTTCACAACACGTTGCGAACTGGTTGCGTCACGGTATCGTAAGTCGTGAACAGGTAGAAGAAGTCATGCAACGTATGGCGAAAATTGTGGATGAGCAAAATGCCAACGATCCATTGTATACGCCAATGTCTGCTGACTTTGCCAACAATATTGCCTTCCAGGCAGCATCTGACCTGATCTTTAAAGGTGGTGAGCAGCCATCAGGTTATACTGAGCCGCTTCTACATGCAGCGCGTTTAAAGTTAAAAGGTTATAAAGGTGATTAATCCTGTCTAGCTTAAAAAGCCTCTTCGGAGGCTTTTTTATTGTCTAATGGTAAGCCGCTGTCGTTCTGACTAGAAATTTTCCAGCCGAACTTTTAAAGTGGGGCAAAGCATGCGAGGAAACAATAAAATGACAACGGTATATCAAAATTTAGACCAGCAGTTTATTCATGGTCAGTGGCAAGCCGGTACTTCAACCAGAACAATAAAAAATATCAACCCCTATACCCAGAGCGAAATTTTTAGCATGGCAGCTGCCAGTTCTGTCGATGTCGACAGTGCTTATACCGCAGCAGAGCAGGCTTTCCAGCAAGGGGGCTTGAAATCCATTGAAGTACGTAAAACAGTGCTGCAAAATTTAATCGCGATCATTCAGCAGCGTCGGGACGAAATCATTGACTGGCTCATTATTGAATCAGGCAGTACGCGCATTAAAGCCGGCGTTGAGGTAGGTGCTGCTCTGGGCATCATTCAGGAAAGTCTGGCTTTTCCAGACTGGATCCAAACAGAACAGCTGGAAAGTAAGGATCCGGCACGTAAAAGTATGGTTTTGCGCAAGCCCTTAGGCGTGATTGCTGTCATTAGTCCATGGAACTTTCCATTTCATTTATCCTTACGCTCAGTGGCTACTGCAATTGCCTGTGGCAATACCGTTGTATTGAAGCCGGCCAGTGATACGCCGGTGACTGGCGGCACCTTAATCGGCAAGCTATTTGAAGAAGCAGGTTTGCATGCAGGTACACTGAATATTGTTGCCGGTGCTGGCAGTGAAATCGGGGATTATTTTGTTGAGCATTCAGTGCCGAAAATGATTTCATTTACCGGTTCGACTGAAGTGGGGAAAAGTGTCGGTAGCAAAGCCTTGGCTAGTCCCCGCATCAAACGTCTGGCACTTGAACTGGGTGGCAATGCGCCTTTGGTCATTCTGGATGATGCCGATCTTGATCTAGCAGTTGAACTGACGCTGATGGGGCGTTTTATGCATCAGGGACAAATTTGCATGAGTACCAATCGGGTCATTGTCGATGCCTCTATTCATGATGCTTACGTAGATAAGCTCCTGGATCGGATCAAAATAATTCCGGTGGGTGATCCAAATCTGGAAGATACAGTGATTGGTCCAATCATTAACCAGAGTCAGGTTGAAAAGCATCAACAGATCATTCAAACAGGCAGCGAGCAGGGCGCGCAACTGGTCTATGAAGGAGGCATTGAAGGGAATCTGGTTTCTCCGCATATTTTTATTGATGTTGCGGAAGATTCCGATCTGGCGCAGCAAGAAAGCTTCGGTCCGATTTTACCTATCTTAAAAGCCCGGAATGAAGCACATGCTTTAAACCTGGCCAATGCGACCGAGTTTGGTTTATCCAGTGCAGTATGTACCTCAAACATCGAGCGAGGCAGCGCGTTTGCCGCACAACTGGATATCGGTATGACACATATTAATGGCATTAGTGTGGCAGACCAGTCAAATGCACCCTTTGGCGGCGAGAAAAATTCAGGATTGGGTCGTTTCAATGGTCGCTGGATTTTTGAAGAGTTTACCCGGACACATTGGTTGACGGTACCGAATTCATAACAGTCAACGCGCCTAAAACTATAGAAATACGACAGGCTTCGACTTGGCATCACGGTATAATGTTATGGTCGAATGATTTACATATATGAACCATGTGCGCCAATTTTAAGCCTTTAACCTTAGAGCAGTTGCATAACCTGGGATTGCCAGAAATTCCTTTTGAATATCCAGAGGAGGTCTATCCCAATTATGTTACACCGCTTTTATTTCATTCAGCTCAAGGACTGGAATGGCGTTCCGTGAATTTTGGACTCATTCCGAAATGGGCAGAAGACAAAACTATAGGTACCAAGACCTATAACGCCAGAAATGAAACTTTACTGCAAAAGCCAACCTTTGCTGAAGCCACTGTCAAATGTCATTTTGGCGTCATTCCGGTATCGGAATTTTATGAGTCCAAATATTTTGATAATAAACCGCAGCGTTGGGGTGTAAGACGTAAAGATGGTCAGGCGACTTTTATTGCAGCTGTGTATGAGATTGCTCAGGTACAAGGGGAAATTTTACGCTCTGCCAGTATGATTACCATGGATGCAATTGACCATCCCATGATGAAGGAGTTTCATGAGCCGGGTAATATCAAACGCTCGGTTATTGTGATTCCACAGCAGCGACTGCAAGAATGGCTAACGCTAAGGCATCCGGATATTCGTAGCTTTGTAGAGGGCTTTCCGGTAGAAGAGTTTGAATGTTCACATGTACCAAAAGAAAAAATCAAAAAAGTCAGTCCACAACTGAACTTTTTTGATTTTTAGAAAGCTCTGGCGAATTATTTATTATTGTAAAGTATGCGCCAATTCGCCAGCGTCTATTTAAAATAAAAAGTAGGTCTTTAACGAGCTAAATTTTTGAAAATATGACGTAAACTTTCCATGGTTTTTTCAATTTGCAAAGGCGTCAGGCCTTCAAATGACTGTTCCAGTACGACATTGGTCAGATCATTGATCTTATGTGTCATTTGCATGCCTTTGTCAGTCAAAAATACTCGGGTAATCCGTGCGTCATCCTCACATGAATAGGTTTCAACCAGACCTTCGTCTTTTAAGCGGTAGACAATTTTAGTCGTGGTCGACATTTTAGAAACCACCATCTCTGACAAATCAGAAACACTGGCATGCGGTTTGGCTTTTAGTGCAAGAAGGATGCGGCGGCGGGAATTGTCAACACCATACTTTTTTAGTGCATGATCGACATTAACGACGTATTGAGCATGAACCTGGGTTACCCAATAATATGGAAAGTTTTCTAAATTAAATTCTTCCGTACACGGCAAAAATTTTGCATATTTCTTAGTCATGAAATGTTCCTTGTATTTATTTTTCTAGGGCCCGTTCATTTTATGAAAAAGTTTATGCATATTTCAACCTTTATTTTAAAAATGTTAAAGCGCTAACACTTTTTAGTTTTGCTTAACATCCCAAGGAGTTGATCAGTTCTGCAGGTGAGCCTTATCTGGCGCGAAGATTGTTCTTTAAAATCGGATGAAAGGCGATAATATTTTGTATAAATTTAATTCCTCATTATGTATTTCGTGAGTAGAAATGTTTTCCAAGACTTTTTATTGTTCTTAAGCAGCCTGTCTGAATAGGTTTTAATGCAAATAATTGTATTTCAATAAATTAATCGATTTAAGAAATATAGGGTGATTGAATGGTTTTAGTCAATATAGTAAATGATTATCTACAGCTATATTTTTAAGTGATTGTTCTTTCAATAAAAAAATAGTTTATGCTCTAATCTTTAAGTGACCTTAAAAATAATAGCCTAATCAAACTAAATTCTGTTTATTTTTAATTCAATTTGAATACATGATGTAGAAAAAATTAAAATTAATCAGTTTCAGCATCAATCAGTTGGTCATAAAAGTCTCAATAAAATCATGATCATGTAATTTTTTTGTAAATTAATACATTACAAAATACTCAGTTTATGCATAATGGAATAGTCTTAAGTTGCATAGGTTAAATTTTAATGGATCCCTCGCCGTGCGTTGATCTTCCATCTCTATTTCTAGCTTACTCGAACGGGGTCATTCTCTAATGGAATTTTTATTAGATCCCGGAATCTGGGTAGGTTTAATTACTCTTATTATTCTTGAAATTGTTTTAGGTATTGATAACCTAGTCTTCATTGCCATTCTGGCTGAAAAACTTCCTCCTGAACAACGCGATAAAGCACGTGTTATTGGTTTGTCTCTCGCATTATTCATGCGTCTAGGCCTGTTATTTGCCATTGCCTGGTTGGTCACTTTGACACAACCATTGATTACTGTGTTTGACTGGACCTTCTCCGGTCGGGACCTGATCTTGTTATTTGGTGGCTTGTTCCTGGTGTATAAGGCCGTTACTGAGCTGCATGAAAAGATTGAAGGTAAACCTGAAGTCACAGTGTCTACCAATGTGGTATATGCAAGTTTCACTGCTGTTGTTGCACAGATTGTTGTTTTAGATGCTGTTTTCTCTTTAGATTCAGTGATTACCGCCATTGGTATGGTCGACAATATTTATGTCATGATGGCTGCCATGATTGTCGCAATGGGCGTGATGCTACTGGCATCGAAACCATTGACCAACTTTGTGAATCGCCATCCAACCGTGGTGATTCTGTGTTTAAGCTTCCTACTTTTGATTGGTATCAGCCTGATTGCAGAAGGTTTTGGTTTCCATATTCCAAAAGGCTATATCTATTCAGGTATTGGTGTTGCGATCATAATCGAAGCATTCAACCAGTTCGGTCAGCGTAATGCTGCTAAACATGAATCCAAGATTCCTTTGCGTCATCGTACGGCTGACTCGATCCTGAAGTTAATGGGTGGCAAGCTAGAGACGACCGATAGTCAAAATAATCAGGCACAAGAAACCTTTGCAGATGAAGAACGCTATATGATTGGTGGGGTGCTTACCCTTGCAGAGCGTTCAGTCGCTTCGATCATGACGCCGCGCGGTCAGATTTCATGGGTTGATCTGGAAGATAGCCCAGAACAGATCCGTGAAAAAATTCTGTCTGTTCCACACAGTCTGTTCCCGGTATGTCGCGGTAGCCTAGATAAGGTCATTAGCGTAGTACGTGCCAAAGAATTATTGGATGTACTGGAAGAGCCGGAAGAATTAAAAGCACTGATTAAACGTCATCGCCCAATTTATATCTTTGAAAAGATGAAAGTTATTGACGCGATTAATACCTTGCGTACTTCTAAAGGTTCTTTGGTCTTGGTGAGTGACGAGTTTGGTAATGTACAGGGTCTGATTTCACCGCTAGATGTATTTGAAGCAATTGCTGGTGAATTCCCGGATGCAGACGAACAGCTAGATCTAGTTAAAATCGATGATACGCACTGGATTGCATCGGGCATGTTAGATCTTTATCAGCTTGAGCTTGAGCTTGGCATGATTGATCTGATTGATGAAGATGCCGGTTATATCAGTGTGGCGGGTTTGATTCTGGATAAAACCAACAGTACGGTTGAAGTGGGCACCGAGTTAAATTATCAAGGTGTGCAGTTCAAAGTCACTGAAATTGAAAGCAATCGTATCAAGTCGGTCAGCATTCATTACGTAGGTTAAACAGGTGTTTTAAACACGTTATTTGTTCAAATTCTAAAAGTCAGTTGTTTAGTGGCAGCTGGCTTTTTTAATGCATGTCTGTTGAATGTGGCTCATTAAAATAATATGAGCCTTCGTTTAAACTGATTTTTATCAGTTTATTCATACTATTAGTCATGTTCCCGATTGAGCTGAATATCCGGATATTGCAGTGAGATTTTGAAGCCGAAAAAGTCAAGTCAGCAATCGAAAATAAGCATGATCAAGCATCAAATATTGATTCATGTAACCTGTTAATCAAAACTTAAAAGTCATATTTAAATACTGACAAAAAAATGAACTACAATTCACATGAACTAGATTTGCATGATGCAAACAGATCTTAAGTAAAATGGAAACCGTTTGTGTGGAAATCACTAGATAAGTTGCATGAAGCCTACTCAGTTCAGAATAAAACTACTCAAAAATGATCTCCGAAAGAGCTAGACAAAACATTTCTAATGAGGTCAATAGAGCAAATGAGCAGGATCAATCTAAATAGGGGCGTTTATCTATTCAAGAGAATAAACACCCTGTGAAGCGACCAGTAAACTAAATGGATTCTGGCAGAATTTTAAAGTTGGCGTATTTTCGGATTGTTTCAGTATTGAGTTGGTGGATTTCATCCAGAAAGGCGACATTAAAACTGCCTAACTGTTGTGCGCGTTCAAATGCCAATTGACCGGCAATTGCAAAATGTACATGTGCCGTTAATGCAGCAAGGGCTGGAGACGTTACTGCACTATAGGCAGCGATCAGTGCACCGAGTGCACATCCCATCGCCGTGATTCGGGGCTGTAAAGCAGAACCGCCTGACACCTGTATCACAGGATAGTCTTTCGAAATAATGTAATCAGATTCACCGGAGATTGCGATACATTCACAATGATCCAGCAAACTTCGCGCCTGTAAATAAACATCCGCACTGTCTACTGTGCTGTCTACACCCTTGGACTCGATCTGCTTGCCAGCCAAAGCACCAATTTCAGAAGCATTGCCTCGTAAAATCGTAGGCTGGGAATGCATCAACTGATCTACGACGCCAGAACGCCAGCGCAGAACTGTTCCATAACCAACCGGATCAAGCACCCACGGTTTTTGCAATTGATGTGCAGTTTTCGCAGCAATCTGCATCGCCTGAACCTGCTCAGTAGTTGGTGTACCCAGATTCAGACTGATTGCTGCTGCAATCTTGGCAAAACTTTCAGCTTCAAAAGGATTGTCGATCATGGCCGGAGAAGCATGTGCAGCCAGTACAATATTGGCGACATAGTTGCTGGCCACCGTATTGGTCATGATATGCACCAGGGGTTGCTGTTGCCGAAGTTTCAACCAGGCTTCACAGATCTGGTCCAGAAGTGTTTGCTGTAATGCTTGCATCGAAGTAGTCATCGTGGTCATTTAGAATAGGAGAAAGATTCGTTGTATTCGGTCAGCGGGTAAAATAATGGTCTTGATGCTTGCAGCTACGACAGAACAGGCTGACATAATCACTGGCATCATAATCCACCGACAGTTCCTGTGAGCCGCAGTGCATACAACGTTTTTGGGAATAAAATTTCAGGCGAGGTTCGATCTTATGCCACGAACGCCACACCGGCTGAAAGAAGATATTTTCATCATAGCCCAGAAAACGGTAAAACAAGATTTCGCTCATCTTGCTAAATGCCAGTTGAGGTGGTCGAGGCAAAGTAGAGGTTTCCCATTTTTCCGTCACGGAACGTTCGCGGTACTGCTGCAAGGTTTTTTTCAGCAGATTGGTATTAATAAAGTTTTCATTGCGAGGCTTGAGGGCTTTTTGTTTGTACAGATATTCCAGTCCTGTTTGTACCAGATAATAAATCTGTCCCACAGCCAATACATCCAAAAGACGATAGCAAAAAGTCTGAAAGCTCTGATTTCCGGCAATCTGCACATTCCAGCTACGGCAATAGAATTGGGCAAACTGAATGATTTCTTCATATAGCAGGCAATAGAGTGCATCTTTGACTTCATCTGCACTTTTAAAGGGCACACCTTGGCTCAGGTTTTGGTAAAACCAGTTGCGCAGCTGCTGGGTGATACTGAACAGGGTCGGTTCAGAATAACCATCCAGTCGCACATTAATATAATAATGCTGATTTTCCTGCTGGAGATCTTTGGGAATCAGAACCTGATCCCGGATCAGGCTTTTTACCAGACCATGTTGGAACAGATAGTTGGGACTGATGGAATAATATCGAATTTGATGCCAGTCAATATATTCACGATGCTGGCTATATTCCTGCACCTGTTCATCCAGAATCGCAAGTAAAAACAGTTTATTGATAAAACTGAGCTGATTCAGCTCAAGAACCGGCCGATCCTGTTTTTTATGATATTGACGGTTTTCCTGTAAACGGACTTCCTTGAGCATTCGTTTACGCTGCGCCAGACAGTGTTCACAATAACAATTGTGCTTTTGATCGGAATAAAGCTGATGCTGGCAATGACTGCATTCATGATAGTTCAGTTCCTGATCATATTGCTCTGCCTCAATCCAATACATCGATGCCTTACACAGCGGGCAGTGGGTACTTTCATCAAGCTGTTTTTGCAGAACACTGAATACCATGGTCGCGAGCAACTCTAGAATGGACGGGCATTTGATTATACACGGCTGATGAGATGCAAACGTAGTGGACTGGTGCAATTTTTCTAAATCAAAAATAGTCACCCAAACAGGAGAAGAGCTACCGAAGTAGCTCTGATTTTAAAAACATAAAATGACGCTTTTTAAACCGGGCAGGGTAATGTGTCGTCCTCCTCGCCGCGATGTTTAGCATGAATTAAGGCCTGAACCTTTTTAGAGGGCACTTTTTTGGCACCGAGTGCATCGTAGGTGTTGAGAATGGCAGTCACTTCATGGGCCTGAAGCGGAATGCCTTCACAGCTCATCAACAGTGCAATCACTTTATGGTCAATATTGGCCTGATCCAGGGTTTGCAAAGTTTTGATATTTACGATCCGTACAACATGCTGTTTTAAATACATGGCTCACCTCATCATCGTTATCATTATTCTTTCATTGGAAGTGTGGAAAAACACAGTTTAACTTTAGCAAGAAGTGTGCTCATTTTTTAATCTGTATTTATGCGGTACGCTGCAAATAAAATTATATATTTTTAAATCAGTGATTTATGAAAATGTAAGAAATTATGATTCTGACTGTTTTTATGGCACAGATATTTCTTATGTAGAGCCGAGTGCTGCTCAATTAGGCAGAATGCATTGAAAGTGGTGCACGAAATGCCCATATTAGATCTAACAATACAAATGCACAGACAGCGTTTAAAACTTGGCGTATGATTTTGACATGAACAATGTCGAATACGATAAAAGATTAGGACAGGACATGAATATTGCGGCAAACCCGGTGATCGAAGCGGATCAAACCATTTATTTAAAAGACTATCAAAAACCTTCCTTTATTGTTGATTCCATCGACCTGAATATTCAAGTCTATAGTGACCACAGTCTGGTCAGCAGCAAGCTGGAGATGCAGCGCCAAACTGCTGGCGATCTGGTTCTGCTTGGCCGCGATCTAGAGCTGCAATCGATTAAGTTAAATGGTCAAACCCTGAATGCCAGTGACTACCACTTGGATGCTGAACAACTGGTGATTGCCAATGCACCTGATCAAGTGTTGCTTGAAATTGTGGTTAAAATCCACCCTGAAAGTAATACGATGCTGGAAGGTTTGTATCAGGCCAGTTCAGATCTGTTTGTGACCCAAAATGAACCAGAAGGGTTCCGTAAAATTACTTTCTATCCAGACCGTCCAGATGTGTTGTCGGTCTTTACGACGCGTGTCGAAGCAGATAAGAAATATCCGGTTTTGCTTGCAAATGGTAACCTGCTGGAAACAGGTGAAGTCGATGCCAATCGTCACTATGCCGTGTGGCAGGATCCGACCAAGAAACCGAGCTATTTGTTCGCCTGTGTCATTGGTGATTTGGCAGTGATGAAAGATTCCTATGTCACATCGGAAGGCCGCAATGTAGCTCTGGAAATCTACGCAGAAGAAAAAGATATTCCAAAATGCAAGATCGCCATGGAAGCGCTCAAACATTCCATGCGCTGGGATGAGGAGCATTATGGTCTGCCTTATGATCTGGATAACTACATGATCGTGGCGACCAGTGCATTCAACATGGGTGCCATGGAAAATAAAGGTCTGAATATCTTCAATACTTCATGTGTGCTGGCCGATGAAGAGTACACCACTGATGCTGCTATCATGCGAGTGCAGTCAGTCATTGCGCATGAATATTTCCATAACTGGACTGGTAACCGGATTACCTGTCGTGACTGGTTCCAGTTGTGTCTGAAAGAAGGCTTGACCGTATTCCGTGATCAGTCTTTCTCGGAAGATTTACAGTCGGCTGCAGTACAGCGTATTGATGATGTGGCAGTTCTGAAAGCACATCAGTTCCCGGAAGATTCAGGCCCATTGTCACATCCACCGCGTCCGGATCATTTTGTAGAAATTAACAACTTCTATACCGCCACCGTTTATGAAAAAGGTGCGGAAATTAACCGCATGATGGCGACCTTGCTTGGCAAGGAAAAATTCCGCCAGGGTACAGATGAATATTTCCGCCGTCATGATGGTCAGGCGGTAACAGTTGAGGATTGGGTGGCCGCGCTTACAGCAGGTTCAGGTGTGGATCTTTCAAACTTCCTGACCTGGTACAACCAGCCAGGTACGCCTAAATTGCAAGTAAAAGCTGAGTACGATGTTGAGACCCAAATCTATCGTCTTCACTGCAAGCAAAGCCTGAAACCGCATGCCAAATACCCGAATCTGAAAGCAGTTCCAATTCCAGTGGCTTTGGCATTGTTTGATGCTGAAACCGGTGAGCAGCTAACGCTGAACTCTGAGGCACTCTTTGAAAATGGCGTCAAAGATGGCGTGTATCTGTTTGATCAGGATGAAGCCACGATTGAATTTAGCGGTGTGACAGCAAAACCGGTGGTGTCCTTGCTGCGTAATTTCTCTGCACCAGTGAATCTGGACTTTGACTATTCAGAAAAAGAACTGGCTTTCCTTTTGCAATATGAGACCAATGGTTTTAACCAGTGGCAAGCCACTCAAACGTTATTAGAGCGTATCTTGCTGGATGATCAGCCTGCGGATATTTATATCGCGGCGATGCTGAATACCTTGCCGGGTGTGATAGAAAAAGATCCGCTGTTGGCATCACGTCTATTTGATGTACCGTCGGAAGGTTATTTGGGCAGCCGTATTGATCAGGACTATAATCCGGTCCTGATTCAGGAAAAGCGTGAGGCTTTGCTGCATACACTGGCCCGTGCCTTTGGTGAAACAGCCAAAGAGACGTATCTTGATCTGGATCCTGATCTGCAATCTGAATTCTCGCAAGCGATGGGTGTACGTGCTTTAAGAAACATCATGCTGACGATGATCGCACGTCAGGGAGATGCATCTGCCTTTGATTTGGCCTATGAGCAATATCACACAGGCAATATGTCTGAACGTTTGGGCGCCTTGAAAGTTCTGGTCTGGAACGATGCACCACAAGCAGAAGAAGCTTTGGCAGACTTTTATAGCCGCTTTGAAGACGAAGCCCTGTCTTTAGATCAGTGGTTTATGGTGCAGGCAGCGCATCCAAAAGCAACGGATGCAACGATTGCGTATCTGACCCAGCATCCGGATTATGATCTGGCTGTGCCTAACCGTATCCGTGCAGTGAGCGGGGGGCTGAATGCCAATCCGGTCAATACCTGGAGCTTTGGCGTGCAGCATTTTATTGGACTGGCAAAATATCTGGACGAGAAAAATCCGATTGTAGGCTCACGTTTGCTACAGGTATTGTCACGCTGGTATACCTTGGCAGAACCGCAACGCAGTGAAGTGAAAGCACAGCTTGAAACCTTAAAGCCACTGGTTAAATCTAAAAATGTGTCTGAGACACTCAATAGTATGCTCAGCGTATAACATCAATATTCATAAAAAACCGGATCGACCTGATCCGGTTTTTTATTTCCTGTTTATTTCAAATGCTGGCTTTAAATACAGTTGAATTTCTCTAAAGACTTAGGTAAGTACCAAAGGGTGTTACAGTATGATTATACGGAAAAGAGTATTTGTTTATTAAGCTGTAAGCTAGGTAAAGGGATCTACAGATTCGCTTACTAGAGGTTGTCCAAGATATGTTAGTGAAAATTGAAGATGGTTTTTATTTAAATAGCCAGCATATTATTGCCGTACATGTCAGCAAGAATCCTGAAAATGGCTTACTTGAAATCTCCATTCAATATACGCCGCATTCCATTCAGCAGGTCGGAGAATACAAAAAAGTATTTCAAAGCCAGCTTGATGCTGAAATTTTCTTAAGTGAGTTAAATCAAAAACTTCGCTAAAAGCCTGCATCATACAGGCTTTGATCAAGCATCTTATTGTCTGACGATGAGTACTGGAATAGAGGAAAGTGCCAGAACATTTTGAGCGACACTGCCCAGCATAAGTTTTTGCAGACCTTTACGACCATGTGAACCCATAATGATCATATCAGTCGGGGATTCATTTGCAGCCTGCATAATGCCTTCTGACGGTGCCATGCCATGCAGGATTTTTGTCGTTACCTGTATACCATCACGAACAAAGTTCAGTTTCAGTTCATTTAA
>CAUPZU010000018.1:0-67778 GCA_963516025.1 Acinetobacter lwoffii | reverse complement strand
ATTGGGTTTGGCGATTTGATTTTACTACTTCGCTATTTTTTTAAGCTAAAAGTGTTAACACACCCTAGTAAAGTTAAAAAAAATATATAATACAGCACAGATTTGTACCGATGCTTTAGCTGATCCATATCCAATTAAGCTCTATTTTGGTATTAAATTATTATAATGAAATCAGCACAAATCCCCTACAAAATCCTACATAAATATATACTTGTACTTAACAATAGAAAATTTATTAAAATTAATCATTTATTTAAGTTTACTTTAACTTAAAAGTACATCCAAATGAGCAGCCCATTTCTGCAACCATTCCGCGCATTCTTTTTCATACGCATGTAAATTGTAAGTACCTTGTATTCCTTTTTTTGAATGCCCTAATACAGCTTCTGCAATTTCTGCAGGACAACTCAATCTAGATAAACCAGTACGTACAGTCCGTCTCAAGTCATGGGGACTCCAATCTTGAATTTCGGACAACCACAATTGTTCAGGCTGTAAGGCATATGAAAGTTTTTCAGGATGTCGCATTTGCCATTTATACACTGTAAGAACTTTTTGGGTAATTGCCTTACCTTTAATTCTTGATTCAAAAAGAAAGTCTGACTCGCGAGATAATGCTTTTATGTATTCTAGGCATTGTTTGGAAAGTTGGACATACCTATCCGTACCATTCTTGCTTCCTTTTAAATGCCAAGTACTTTTTTCAAAATCAATGTCCGCCCACTTTAACTCACAAACTTCTCCAGTACGGCATCCAGTCCATAACGTAATTCGAATAATATGCCTAAGTTTCTCTGAGAAACCTGATGTTGGAAGCCATTCCAATACTTTTTTAATTTCTTTATCTGATAGCACCCGGCTACCCTTTTTGTGTGTTAATTTCACCCTGCTTTGCTTTAAACTAGATTTAGCCAAAAGTGCTGGATTTGCAAAATCATCCTTAAATTTTTCTAATCCTATACAGTAATCATAAGCCAGTGTTAATTCTGCCAATACACGCCCAGCTTGAACATTTGCACCACGCTCAATAATTTCAGAAATCATATTTACGACATCTTTTCGCGTCACTTGATCAGCTGCTATATGCCCTAATACTCTAACCGCATCGCCGTATAGTGTTCTTCTAGCTTCATCTTGTCCTTTACGTTTTCTCGCTCCTGGAATCAACTTCTTACTGCCAGTTTTACTATCTAAAACATAACGGTCTTCAATGACATTTATTAAATATAAATCAATCAGTTCTTTAACTGTAAATTGGGTATTTATTTCATCTCGTTTTTCTTGCTCAATCTTTTTTTGTTCCTTCTGATCTTTTAGCTCCTGACTTGGGCAAATACCTGCTCTGCGTTTAATCTTCATCTTTTGAAGTTCTACTCTAGCTTCAGCCAATGACATATCTGGATAAGTACCAATTTTTACTTTCTTTAACGAGTTATCAATAGGACTTCTGAAGCGATAAGAAAATGAAGTCAGACCTGTTTTCCCCTTATTAACTCTTAACCCTTCATTTTCACCAATATCTACTAAGAAAGTTTCAGGTTTCATTTTTTCAATAGCTCGAGCAGTTAACGCTACTTTTTTTGTATAAGTAGGATCTTTTACAGTCATATAGTTTTTCTAACCTTTTCGCACTCGGTAATTTTGCTAAAATCACCCTCAGATTTTTCAGCATGCATATACTGATAGGATTTTAAATAAGATACACCAATAAAAGGTATACTAAAAGGTATACTTATTCACTGGATTCCTTAGGACTTGCTTGTTACCCCTAAGCAGCAACAGGAATGTAAGCAGATGATTATCATTGAAGAACTTATTATTTTTAAAGGTATTTTTATTAGATGAACATAGAAAATTCAAGTATTGATCTATCATCACTTACACCTATGATGCAGCAATACATGTCGGTGAAAATGCAGCATCCGCATTCTTTGATGTTTTATCGTATGGGTGATTTTTATGAACTGTTCTTTGAAGATGCACACAAGGCAGCCAAGATTTTAGGCATTACCCTGACCCATCGTGGTAAAGCCAATGGTCAGCCGATTCCTATGGCGGGCGTGCCTTATCATGCAGCCGAGGGCTATCTGGCACGTCTGGTCAAAAAAGGCGAAACCGTGGTGATCTGCGAGCAGATCGGCGAGGTTACTGGGAAAGGACCGGTTGAGCGTGGTGTAGTTCGGATTATTACGCCGGGCACCCTGACCGATGATGCCATGCTCGGTGCACATCAAAGCTCGAATCTGGTGGCTTTATGTATTCAGCAGAGTCAGATTGGCATTGCACTTCTCGATCTCAGCGCTGGCTTATTTAAAGTACAGCAGCAGGATTATGATCTTAACCAGCTCATGATTGAACTGGCGCGTTTGATGCCAAGCGAAATTCTGCTGGATGAAAATATCACTGATCCGACATTGACCGAACAACTCAAACAACAGCTGGATATCTCGGTCACCAAACGTCCCGATGTCGATTTTAACCTGAATAATGCACAAAAAACCTTATGTGACCAGTTTGCCGTCAGCACGCTTTCAGGTTTCGGAATTGATCATTTACCTTTGGCTAAAGCAGCCGCAGCGGCACTGATTCACTACGCCAAAGAAACCCAGAAAACTGCGTTACCGCATATCCGCACGATTCAGCTAGAACAGAGTTCAGATTTTATTGCTTTGGATCCGGTGACACGCCGCAATCTGGAGCTGATTGAGCCTTTATTTGAACATGGGACGTCCTTATTTCAGCTAATCAATGATTGCCAGACTGCTATGGGTGGACGCCTGCTTAGTCGCACCCTAATGCAACCTTTACGCGATACTGCACTGCTGGATGAGCGCCTGGATGCCATTCAAGCATTACTTCAAGGTTTCCACGAAGTGCCTGTACGTCTGGTTCTAAAAGAGATTAGCGATATTGAACGTGTGCTGAGCCGTATTGCGCTTGGCAGTGCCCGTCCACGTGATCTGGTACAACTGCGTCAGGCCTGTGCGCAAATTCCATTTTTACGCCATGCCCTGCAACCGATTGTCAGTCAGCAACAGTCCAAACTTTTAGTACAACTCAATGAAGAGCTAGGCGACTTCCATGGTCTGCATCAACGTCTGATGTCCGCCATTGTGGAAAACCCGCCCGTCCTGCTTCGTGATGGTAATGTCATTGCCGAAGGTTTTGACAGTGAACTCGATGAACTACGTCAGATTCGTGATCATGCCAGCCAGTTCCTGATTGATCTGGAAATTAAAGAGCGTGAACAAAGCGGAATTCCGGGACTGAAAATTGGCTACAACCGCGTCAGTGGCTATTATATTGAACTGACCCGCGCACAGGCCGAACAAGCACCCGAGCATTATATTCGCCGGCAAACCCTGAAAAATGCCGAACGCTACATCACCCCTGAACTGAAAGCATTTGAAGACAAAGTCTTATCTAGCGAATCGCGTGCTTTGGCCCGTGAGAAAATGCTGTTTGAAATGCTGCTGGATGAACTGCGTCAGGATATCGGCAATTTACAGATGATGAGCAGCGCCATAGCCCAGATTGATCTGATTGCGAATTTTGCCCATCAGGCGCGATTACGCAACTGGTCGCGTCCAAAATTCAGTCCTGAAGTTGGTGTAAGTATCACTGCTGGTCGGCATCCGGTGGTAGAAGCCCTCAGTAAATCGGCCTTTACTCCGAACGATATGCGACTGGATTTTTCCCATCGGATGGCCATCATTACCGGCCCGAATATGGGTGGTAAATCTACATTTATGCGCCAGACTGCATTGATCGTACTCTTGGCTTATTGTGGCGCTTATGTTCCAGCGCAAGCTGCAACCCTAGGCCCTGTAGATCGTGTCTTCACCCGTATTGGCTCTGCCGATGATTTATCGACCGGCAAATCGACTTTTATGGTGGAAATGACCGAAACCTCGCAAATCCTGCATCATGCCACCAGTCATTCTTTGGTACTCATGGATGAAGTTGGCCGTGGAACCAGTACCTATGATGGCTTGTCGCTGGCTTGGGCCTGTGTGCTAGATCTGACGAAACGCATTCAATGTTTGTGTTTATTCGCCACGCATTATTTCGAACTGACTGAACTGGATAAGGAAAGTGGCATTAACAACTACCATGTCACGGCCAAAGAGCTGAATGGCAATCTGATTTTATTGCATAAGGTGCAACATGGCCCGGCCAGTCAAAGTCATGGCTTGCAAGTCGCGAAATTGGCAGGCATTCCGGCTGCGGTGATTAAAGAAGCGCAAAACCGCTTAAAGATTCTGGAAAAACAGCATCAGGCCAAGCCACTGAGCCCGCAGCATGATCTGTTTGCAATGCCTGAAGTTATGGAGCCTATAGAACGTATCATCGAAATTGAAAAAGAATCGCCTGCACTGGACTTACTCGAAGATATTGATGTAGATAGTTTAACTCCGCGTGAAGCCTTGCAGCAGTTATATGCGCTCAAAGACCTGATCAAACAGCCAAGTTAATTCTCGGTCCTAGACCTCATCTGGCATAGGGTCGATGTCCTGAACATACCGATGAATGCTGTAATTCATCGGTATGCGACCTTTTTTCAAATTTAACAGCCCTATATATAACAAATATCAATAAAAGGAATTGTTAGTTCCCCCTGTTTTTGCCTAAAATACAGCATTCGTAATTAGAACCATATTTTTTAGGTAGCTGTCGCCATGACCTTCGTTGTCACTGAAAATTGTATTAAATGTAAATATCAAGACTGTGTTGAAGTTTGCCCTGTAGACTGTTTCTATGAAGGTCCTAACTTCCTTGTGATTAACCCGGACGAATGTATCGACTGTGCGTTATGCGAACCTGAATGCCCGGCAAATGCAATTTTCTCTGAAGACGAATTACCAGAAGGTCAGGAAGTCTTTATTGAACTGAATGCTGACCTGTCACAAAAATGGCCAAATATCACACAAATTGGTGAACAGCCAGCAGACCGTGAAGAATGGAATGGCAAAGCAGACAAATTACAATACCTTGAAAAGTAATTAGTTTAAACTTTAAAAGATCAGCAAATGCTGATCTTTTTTATACTCAACGCACACATTTCATTGCAATATTCTCCAAATTTCTCCCTATATTTAGTCTAAAATAGCGCTATTTTGTAAATATCTGATTTCTATAAATGAAGAACTTGTTAAAGGGATTATTGAGTCTTTGTATAATTCCTCTTGTTTTTGTGGGCTGTACCACGACCACAAAACAACCTGGACAGGCCACCACACCTGCTGGAAAACGGATTTACATTCCACAAGAACGTGTTCAATACGATCGTAAAGCCCACCCAAAAACTGTGCCTTATGTGTATACCCACTGGGTATCGGCACTGGATAATTTGTCACGCGTGCGTGAATATGAGGTTTTTCTGGAACGTCATGGGGTTGGCAATATCATTCCGAGTTTCGAATTGATGCGTACTGCACGTGATTGGGCCAAGTGTGGCCGTTCCCAATACATGATTCCAAGCCGTGAATTATGGGCCAATCAGATCCCAACTTTAAAAGTCTTTAAATATCTGGTTGCAGCCAATGTACTGACTGATTTTGAAGTCACGTCAGTCTATCGTGACCTGCCTTTAAACCAGTGTGCCGGTGGTGCCAACTCTTCACGCCATCTGTACAACTCTGCCATCGATTTCCGGATTGGGCCTGAATATCCGCAGGCACAAGATTATAGCTATATTGAAAATACCAAGTTCAAATTGTGTCAGTTCTGGGTACAGCATGGTCAAAGTCTGAATATGGGACTTGGCATGTATGCTTCAGGTCAAATCCACATCGATACCCAAGGTTATCGTACCTGGGGACCGAGTTTAGGCCGTAATTCC
The DNA here is from genome assembly GCA_963516025.1 of Acinetobacter lwoffii. GTDB lineage: Bacteria > Pseudomonadota > Gammaproteobacteria > Pseudomonadales > Moraxellaceae > Acinetobacter > Acinetobacter lwoffii_R. The sequence continues at coordinate 61,936 of CAUPZU010000018.1, read as the reverse complement.
TCGATGTGTAATTACTAAGTCATGACAACCACTCTACAAAGTTCATTCAGGACATTGTAGAGCCTAAAAAATCATCACCTATAGAACAATAAATTGCGCTCTGCCGCGAAAAGTTTAAAATGCACGCATCGCAATCGAGGTGCTAAGACTATGCAACAAATGTGGACAGACATTGATCACTACATTGATTCACATTTAATTCCTGAAGACCCTATTCTGAATCAAACTCTTGAGAATACCGCAGCGCACGGTTTTCCTGATCATCTGGCTGTAGCACCGAACCAAGGCATGTTGTTGCAGATGCTAATCCAGATGAACCAATGTAAACGTATACTGGAACTCGGCACATTTGCAGCATATAGCACCATGTGGCTGGCACGTGCTTTGCCGGATGATGGCTATATCCTTACCATTGAAGGACGTGATACCCATGCAGCGATGGGTCAGGAAAATATTGATCGCGCGCAGCTTAAACAGACCGTCGAACTGAAATGCGGCCGTGCAGCAGATGTGCTTAAAGCCCTGCCTGAAGATACGGAAGCTTTCGATTTCATCTTTATTGATGCAGACAAACAGAGTTATCCGGAATATCTGGAACTCAGTTTAAACCTGTCGCACTCAGGTACACTTATTTTTCTGGACAATGTGATTCGTGCTGGCGAAATCATTAACCCGGACAATAATAAACCAAGTATTGAAGGCATTCGTGACATGTTTAAAGCGCTTCAAAATCATCCACGTATCTTGTCATGCACTGCTTTACAAACGGTTGGCAGCAAAGGACATGATGGTTTTGCACTCGCGATTGTGAAATAAAACAAGAAGAACAAAAATCACCCAATGACATATTTACCATAAATAACATTAACTTATAAATATTAACCACAGAGTTATCCACAATATATGAGGATAACTCTGGTCATTTTTAAATCAAGCTGTAACAATTTACGATTAGACTTCGCGCTTGGCTATTATATGCAATTCTCACTTCGCAACCAGTAAAGGCACTTTGGAATTCCGGAAAATCGTGGTCGCAATACTGCCCAAAAAGAACTGGTGAATTTTACTGTGACTAAATGCACCCAACACGATCAGTTGAATCCCGAGTTCCTGTTGATAGGTCAAAATATTTTCTGCGACATCGCCATAGCGGTATTGTGGCACCACATCTAAACCGGCCTGATTTAAATATTGCAAAGGTTCATTTAGAATTTCAGCATGATCACCGATATATAACAGATGACATTGCAATAAGCGCAGCAGATCACTTTCCGCAATCCTTTTCATCATCTTGATACAGGTCGGTGAATATTCATAGGCGAAAATAAATCGTGTCGGCGGCTTAAACTGTTCTCCGACCGTCATCACGGTACAGTTTGCCCCACGAATAAAATTTTCCACATTGGTACCAATCGGTTTGTTTTTTTCAGCGGAGCGTTCACCGAGTAATCCAATCACTGCGATATCATCAGGCTGCAGGATCTGAAAGCTTTGTTCCAGAAAATCACCCTTTTCCTGAATATGGGTGGTTTGAATGCCGTGTTCTGCCAGAATCCGCTCCGAAATGTGTTGCAGCAGGTTATTGCTATAATCCAGCGCGATTTCACTTTGTTTTTGTTCAAGCTCAGCCAGTTCTTTCAGTAACATGGCATTGCTTTCAAAGCCGATCACTCCGCTGATTTCCCCCAGATGATAACTGGCCGGGTAATAATCCAAAACCTGTAACAGGACCAGTTCACGGCCAGTCTGTTTGGCAATCCATGCCGCCGCGTCAGCCAGCGCGTTTATACATGGTGATGAGTCGATGCAGGCGATGACACGTTTCATGTTTAGCCTCTCTTCTATTTATGATAAAAATTTCTTAGTTATTTTTAACTTAGCATAAGCATTCAAAAATGTGCAGCAAAATCTGTAAGGCTTGAATTGAAATATGTTAACTTTTATGTGAACAAATATAGATCAACATATCGATCTATTTGCTGAGTCAGGCAGTTGTATCAAGCAATTGACTTCCAAAAGCTTATTCACGATAGCGAATGAATTGAGCCGGATTACCGGCGACAATCGTGCGTTCCTCAACATTCTTGGTCACCATACTGTTCATTCCCACCACGGCCTGATCTGCGATTTTAATTCCGTCCTTGATACCGACGTGCGCACCCAGCCACACATCCCGCCCGATCTCAATGCCTTGTGAACGTACCGGCTGCTGATAAATCGGCTGCTCCAGATCCATGCAGTGATCAAAGGCATAAAGATGACAATAAGCGGCGATACGTACCTGATCATGCAGTTTAATCCCCACCCGACCACCGTCCAGAATGCAGTGATGATTGATCGCCACTTCATTGCCGATCTCTAGTGGGCCATGTAAGGTGCAATCTGCAGCGATAAAGGTATTATCACCGATGATGATTTTGCGCCCCGGCTCCGCGAAAATATGTGCCAGTGGTGAAATAAAACAGTTTTCACCAATCTCGATGGTTTCCATCTCCATCAGATAAGCCTGATAGTCCTTTTGCCACGCTTCTGCCCAACCGCGATTTTTTGGCTTTAAAGACCAGTACAGCCAAGGCATGTAATTCAGGCGATGTTTATGCTGCTCACGATATTTCAGTAATGGATCTACGTCAGTCATCTGTCGCTTCTTCTATGATTTTGAGCTGTTCACGGCCGCGGGTCACATCTTGAATTTTTAAGGCAAAAGGTTGAATTTGATGTAACTGAAATAAGGCGCTGATCTGCACCCCTTCGGCTGTATATTCTTCCTGATAATCGATTTGCTGCTGATTCAATTCATATTGAAAGATGGCCCATTCATTGAATTGACAGGAAAATTGCACCTTCTTCTTTTCAATCAGTTCAATTTTTTCTGCCAACAACAAACATTGTCCAGCGCAACCGCCATAGGCACGTACCAAGCCCCCTGTTCCCAGCTTGATCCCGCCATACCAGCGATTGACCAGTACCAGCACATTGGTCAGCTCATTGCCTTCAATGGTCGCCAGAATCGGGCGTCCCGCTGTGCCTGAAGGTTCACCATCATCATTAAAGCGTACCTGATGGCCAATTTTCCAGGCCCAGCATTGATGCGTGGTGCTTGGATCACGATAAGTTTCCAGAAAATCTTTGACGTCCTGCTCATTCTCAACAGGGGTGGCAAAGGCCTGAAAGCGGCTTTTTTTGATGTCTTCCTCAAAACTGACCAGGCTGGCAATGGTAAATGGCATAACTTCAGGCTTTAAACTCTCACTGCTGCAGTATACCCGCTTTGCACAGACAAATAAAAAGCCTCTCCACGGAGAGGCCTGATTTTGATCGATTGTTTTACTCAATTGCTTGGCAAATATTACCGTTCACGCAAGGCTTCTTTGGCTTTATTAAATGGCTTGATCAGATAATCCATCACGGTTTTTGAACCAGTACGAATATCCACGGTGGCCACCATCCCTGGAGTAATATTGAACTCCTGCCCGGCATTATTGCTGAGCTTGTCGCTATCGGTACGAATATACACCCGATAATAAAATTGATCCTGCTTGACTTCATCACGCAAGGTATCCGGTGAAATCATCGCAACTTTACCATTCAACCCACCATAGATCGAATAATCATAAGCTGTAATTTTAACCAATGCTTCCTGATCAGGGCGAATAAAGGCAATATCACGCGGCGAGATTCGTGCTTCAACCAGTAATTTTTCATCCAGTGGCACGATGGTCATCAACTTGCCATTTTGTGGAATCACGCCGCCCAGCGTCATCACATCAATCTCTTTGACGACACCGCGAACCGGTGATTTAAAAACAGTTCGGCTCAAAGTATCCGACTTGCCACGTACCACCTGTTGTTGGGTTTCTACATCAGTATTGGTTTTGGACAATTCTTCCCGCGCATTCACATAATATTGATTACGGATATCATTCATCTGATTACGCAGGTCATTGGCTTCACGTTTTAGACGCAACACTTCAACTTCACTGGCTGCCCCTTTGGCGACCAAGGGAGCGGTCATTTCCAGTTCTTGCTGCACCAGTAACAAACCCTGTTCCAGGCCTGCAACAGATTCTTGCAAATTGGCTCGACGCGACTGATACAGGGCCGTTTCTTCTTTAACCAATTTGGGGTATTTCAACACTTCTTCAGGAAAGACCAACGGTGCGCCGGTGACTTCCGCACGTAAACGGGCTGAAGTGGCACGTGATGACACCAGCAAGGATTCTGATTCACCGACGTTGGATTCAAAGCGGGTCGGATCAAGCTGGGCCAATACTTGCCCACGCTCGACAATCTCACCTTCTTTGACATTAAGTTTAGTCAAAATACCGCCATCCAGAGACTGAATCACCTGCTCTTTGGATGATGGAATTATTTTTCCAGTACCGGTAGATACTTCTTCCAATTTGAATAACCAGGCCCAGGTCAGTAATACCAGTAGGCCAATGCCGATAATCCAGATGATGACACTTGATTTGGGTAATGGCGGTTCCTGAAAGCTGACCTTGCTGGAACGTTTTAGTTGCTGTAGTTCACTCATGCACTTGCTCCCACAACCCGCTTATTACCACCCTGCGACTGATTCAGGATCTGATCCCGTGGTCCATCCATCACAATCTTGCCATCATTGACCACCAGAATACGATCCACCAGTTCCAATACCGCACGGCGATGGGTCGCAACGATCATCGTACGATGGGTTAAATAGCCTTTAAGATGATCAATCAACTGTTTTTCTGACACATCATCAATGGCAGCGGTCGGTTCATCCAGTAGCAAAATCTTTGGTTGACGGATCAACAGTCGCGCCAATAACAAGGCTTGGCGCTGTCCACCAGAGAAGCCGACACCACCCTCTAAAATGATATGATCCAGCCCTTCTTTTTTCTCCTGTATAAATCCCAGTGCGCCGGTAATTTGTAAGGCTTCCAGAATTTCCTGATCGGTGGCCAAGGGTGCGCCCAAAGTCAGGTTTTCACGAATTGAACCATAAAATAACTGCGAGTTCTGATTCAGCAAGCCCATATCACGCCGCACATCTGACGGGTCAATCAGGGTCAGATCAATCCCATCCAGCTTGACCTTGCCCTGTAGCGGTGTCTGCATCCCAGACAAGAGCTGCAACAAGGTCGATTTTCCTGCACCATTACGGCCCAGAATCGCAATTTTCTCCCCGGGCTTGACTTCCAGCTTGGGAATCATCAAACTCGGTTTCGGATCATCATCGCCATATTTGAACACCACACCGTTGAGCTCATAATGCCCATCCAGTGCCGGACGATGAATCAGGTGCGAATAATCCGGCTGGTCCACCGGTTTTTTCATGAGTTCATCCACCTGATTTGGCCACTTTAGCCTGTTGCAAGCGACCCAGTACGCCCGTAATTTGTGAAATTGGTGCCAGCATGCGTGAAGAAAGAATTGAACAGGCCACCAGTGCACCCGTGGTCATATCACCCTCCATCACCGCAAAAGCCCCGACCAAAACCACAATCGCAAAGGTTAGTCCCTGAATTTTTTGGGTCCAGGCGGTCATCAAGCCGACAATTTTACGTTGCTGCATGCTGACATCGGCTGACACTTCATTCATATGATTCCACTGGTTCTGGAAACGCGTTTCAGCTCTTAACAGCTTGATGTCTTCAATTCCTTGTACAGCTTCTACCAGCAAGGCATTGCGGATGGCAGATTCGCGCATGCCCAACTGAGCCAGCTGTGCCAATTTTTTCTGCGCCAGAATTCCCGGAAGAATCATTAAGGGTACAACGAGTAGCATGACCCAGAACAGATTGCCACCGATCACCCAGAAGATGCCTAAAAACAGGAAGAAGAATGGCAAATCCGCAATCGCAGTGACTGTGGTTGAAGTCACCAGCTCGCGGACGCCTTCCAGCTCGCGAATTTGTGAAATAAAGGTTCCTGTCGATTTGGAACGTTCACTGTTTTTGATACGTAATGAATGACCAAAAACCCGGTCAGAAATTTTTAAATCCGCACGTTTACCAATAATGTCTGACAGATAGATCCGCGAGACACTTAATACAAATTCAAAAATCGCAGCGATCAGCACGCCACCGGCCAACACCCATAACGTCGGAATAGATTGCGATGGAATGACACGGTCATAGACATTCATCGAGAAAACTATCGTGGCCAGTGCCAGAATATTGGCAATTAAAGACGCAAACATCACATCGATATAGCGCTTCCAGTCATTCAGGACAATCGACCAGAACCAGTTTTTCTCAAAGGGTTTGATATATTCATCCACCCGCGCATCTGGAACTGAAGATTCAGGACGCAGCACATAAAGATGCTTTATGCCAACCTCTAACTGTTCAATCGTGAAACTTTGAGATAAACCTTCATCACCACTGAGCTGAATGCTGACATTGCCCTGCGTGTCGATGCGTTCAATCACCCCCACATCACCACTATCGAATTCAACCAGTAAAGGCAAACGCCATGGATTCAGCAGGCTGCGGTCAAATTTATTTTTACGGACATTTAAACCCATCTGACGACTGACAATCTTGAGCATGTCATCGATATCATGATGCTGGTTCCAGTCCAGTTGCAGGCGTATCCGCTCCTCAGAAGGCTCGATCCGGTAATGCCGGGCAATATTTAAAACTGCCTGAAGCCAAGGTTGATAATTTATTATTGTAATACTCATGGCTGAACTTCAAACCCCTGAATAGAAATACTGTTAAGCGCGTAAATATCCCGTGTACGGCCCGTGACCTGAATGTACTGTACGATCGCCGAATAAATGTCATAGCGTGCCGATTCAATTTCCTGCGCGGCACTATGAATGGCTTGCTCTGCGTTCAGCAAATCCACCACGGTTCGGGTACCCAATTTATATTGTTCTTGATACAGCTCTTTGGTGTGTACCGTGGTTGCTCGGCGCTGGGATAGAACCCCCATTTGTTTTTGTTTATTTTCAATCTGTTCTCGGATCAAGCGCACCTGATCCAGCACATCCAGATAGACCGTATTGACCTGTGCACGTGCAGCTTCTTCGGCATAGCTTGCGGCACGGGTCTGTGAACGTGTTGCACCACCCTGATACAAATTACTGCTGGCTTCAATCATGACTGAATTATAGAAGCCATCATCTTCATTATTATTCGGATTCCGTCCATTCATCGCCTGACTCAGACTGCCTTTAACACTAATAGTCGGATAAGGAATATCCCATTCAACAATGGATACATCAAATCCTAGCAAGGTACACAAGCGTTGTTGATATTGTCTGAGTTGGGTCCGCTGTACAATCAGATTCGATTGCGCTGCTTCCAGATTGGACTGCGCCTGAATCGGGTCGGCCTGACTGCTGATCCCGGCACGGGCATGTAAATTGGCAACTTCTGCAATCCTTCCAATGCCCTGAATTTGCTGTTGGGCAATCTGGGTAATTTGCTGATAACGTTTGATACTCACTATTGCATCAGCCACTTCAAATGCGATCTGATCCAGACTGACCAGCACCTTGGCCTGTTCTTCTGCCAATCGCGCTTCTTCCACACTGATATTGGTTTTAATTTTGCCAAAGTCATACAGCATCTGGGTGGCATTCAAAGAAACCATTTGTTGTCCACGTTCACCGGAAGTGAGGTCACCTGTCCCGATACCCCCGGATAACTGCGGATAATAACCCGCTCTCGCCACATCAATATTCGCGGCCTGCGCAGATAATGTCGAAATACTCTGGGTGATTTCAGGACGTCGTTGCACTGCCCGGTGTACGGCTTCCACCAGATTCATTGTCTTTGGAATGCCGGCTGTGCTTGTAGAACTTAAAGCCGATTGTCCTGACTGTGGCCGGGTAATTTGCGGCAGCTCAGCTACTTTTGATGTATCTAATGAATAATGACCGAGCGAGGTAATATCAATGGTGTGTGCTGATCGTGTCGGTTTGGGTGCAATCAGCTGACCTAAGCTATTCTTGAGAGTGGTAAAATAATGGGGTGAGCTTTCTGCATGCCCTAAAGACACAGATAAAGGCAAAAGAAGAAGTATCAATCCCCTTCTTTTTTGATCTGTTTTCCCCTGATTTTTTTTAAAGTGTTCTGCCCTAAATCGTATAATTATGTAATGTTTCTTGTTTTAGCCTAACCATATATCAAATCCCTTTAAAAGAAATCTTTTTCACTTTGATTTGATCAAAAAAAACCCTGCATCCGACAACTGGCGTCTGATGCAGGGTTTTTATATAAAGCAGGATTATTTAAACAGTGAAATCATCACCCAGATAAACTTTTCTCACGGTCTCATTCGCCAGAATTTCTTCTGGTGTGCCTTCAGCAAGCAATGCGCCTTCACTGACAATATAAGCATGCTCACAAATCGCCAGCGTTTCACGCACGTTATGATCGGTAATCAGCACCCCAATTCCGCGATCTTTCAAGTTCGTAATAATATCCTTAATATCTCCAACCGAAATCGGATCGACACCGGCAAAAGGCTCATCGAGTAGCATAAATTTTGGGTCAGCCGCAAGTGCACGCGCAATCTCAGCACGACGTCGTTCCCCACCAGATACGCTCATGCCCAAAGAATCTTTGATATGGGTGATTTTAAAGTCTGCCAATAGCTCCGCCAGACGTTGCTGACGTTGTGCCTTGGTCATATCTTTACGGGTTTCCAGAATCGCCATAATATTTTCGGAAATTGTCAGTTTTCGGAAAATCGAAGCTTCCTGCGGCAAATAACCAATTCCCTTACGTGCCCGTTCATGCATTGCGAGGTCGGAAAGATCTAGATCATCGAGATAGATTTCCCCCTTATCCATCCGCACCAGACCGACCACCATATAGAAACTGGTGGTTTTACCGGCGCCATTTGGTCCCAGCAACCCAACAATCTGGCCACTTTCCATGCTGAACGACACATCTTTCACTACCCAGCGTTTATTATAGTTTTTCGCCAGATGCTTAATGGTTAAGGTTTGAACCTGCTGCGATTGCTCCATTAATCACGCGCTCCCGGGAAGGATGTTGAACTAGAGGGTGGAATCACGATTTGTACACGGCCAGACGATGAACCGGTTTTGTTTGGTGTTCCGGTAGCTTCGATATCGCCTTTGTTCATGCTGTATTTTAAAGTCGCACCACGAATACTGGCACCGTCCTGTTGCAGGAAGGCATTACCTGACAAGGTAATAATCCCGGTTTCAGCATTGTAGACAATTTTCTGCGCCTGACCTTTGGCAAGACCTTTGGCCGGATCCACTTTTTGCTGGAACTGTGCCGGGCTGCCTGTCGCTGTAATCAGGCTGATCTGACGCTTATTATTCAGATTGGCCACAATCGAATTGGCTTGCAGCTTCATGGTGCCCTGTTCAATGATAACGTTGCCCGAATACGTCGTCACACCCGTCCGCTCATTGAAAGTCGCCCGGTCAGCCAGCAAAGTGATTGGCTGGTTACGGTCAGATGGCAGTGCAAAAGCAGCGATTGAACCGAGTCCAACCACAGTCGCCAGCGTCATACGCTTCAGGAAAGTGTGTATCATTTTGGCTTTAGGAGTTTGGTTCATACTTTCCTCGAATATTAAAGAATTCGTATTGACCATCATTAAGATTGGCTTTAAGACCCTGGCTGACGAATTCAGCCTGTGGAGATTCCACAATCACTGTCTTGTCTGTTTCAATTTCACGTGTTTTCGGAAAAGCAGTCAGTTCTTCAGTACGAAACTGCATTTTTCCATTTTGCATGATTTTGGTGGCGAGCACTTGTTGAGAGAGTACAACTTTTGTATTGTCATTATAACCATGCGCCATTTTGGCAAAGAAAGTCGCATCGACTTTACCATTGTCATAGGTCGATGCTCGCAGATTTTCCAGCTTTGAGGTTTCTAGCTGCAGGTTCTGCTCGAGTCGGTCCACTTGGGCACGAACCGACACCTGGCCTGCTTCATCCGTCTGGGTTAAGTTAATATTTTGAGCGGAATAGGTCATGCTGCGCGCAGAGTCTGCCTGCAGCTTGTTGCCCTTGCCGCTGTAATAGTAATAACCACCACTTATTGCGGCAATAATCACAGCCGTAATATATAAAACTTTAGTATCCATAAGCGGTGTACTTAATCCAAAAGATATGACTTATTAATAAGGCGCACGAGTATATTTTTCAAGTAACTCTTGGTACATGCCTTTGGACATTAACAACATATCGCAGATTTCACGCACCGCACCACGTCCACCCTGCGCCTGAGTCACCAGATCGGCACGGCGACGAACTTCGACATGACCATTAGGCACGGTCACTTTCATGCCGGCAATGGCAAAAGCAGACAGATCAGGCCAGTCATCGCCCATGTACAGGCAATCTTCAGGATCAATATTAAGCTGCGCACAGGCTTCACGAAGTGCTGTACCTTTATCTTCACGCCCCTGATAGACCAAATCAACACCCAGATCCGACATACGCTTTTCTACGATATTGCTTTTACGTCCGGTGATAATAATCACCTTGATTCCCGCCTGCTGAACCAGTTTCATGCCCAGACCATCACGAATGTCAAAGGATTTGATCTCATCGCCAGTATTGGTCAGCGTTACAAAGCCATCACTTAAAATACCATCTACATCAAGCACCAGTGCTGCAATATGACGTGCCTGTTCTAATAATACATAAGATGCCATTTATTAATTTACCCCAGCCTGAATCAGGTCATGCATACTAATCACGCCAATGACTTTATTGGCATCATCAACAACTACAAATTGATTAATTTTATGTTCATTCATACGTTCCAGTGCGACCACTGCACGTGCTTCCTGAGAAATGGTCAACGGATTTTTGGTCATCACGTCCTGAATAGCCAGATTGACATCAAAACCTTGCTGCTTATCAATCAAGCGACGCAAGTCACCATCGGTAAAAATCCCCAGCAACACATCATTTTCATCGACGACTGTGGTTAAGCCCAAGCGCTTGTTGGAAATTTCGTACAATACTTTATTCATGGCGGTATCTGGCGAGACTTTAGGTAAATCTGCGCCAGTACGCATCAGATGCTTCACGTGCAATAACAGACGCTTACCCAGCGCACCTGCAGGATGTGAGCGTGCAAAATCATCTGAGGTAAAGCCGCGAGCGTCCAGTAAAGCCACCGCCAAAGCATCACCCAAAGCCAATGTTGCCGTCGTTGACGATGTCGGCGCTAAACCCAGTGGACAGGCTTCTTGGATATTACCCAACGTCAAAGCCACATCAGCATTTTGTGGCATTGGACCACGATCATCACCACTGATTGTAATCAGCGGAATTTCCAGATGTTTGATGAGTGGCATCAGCATCATGATTTCATCACTCTTGCCCGAGTTTGAAATTGCAATCAGCACATCACCAGCCACCAGCATACCCAAGTCGCCATGACCAGCTTCACCTGGATGCATAAAGAATGAGGGAGTTCCGGTCGAAGCAAAGGTCGCCGCCATTTTACGGCCAATATGACCTGACTTGCCCATTCCGGTAATCACCAGACGGCCAGTACACTGTAGAATAATTTCACATGCCCGGCTAAACCGGTCATCAATCTGTGTTGCTAAAATCTGTAGTGCATTTTCTTCGATGCGCAGTGTTTCAAGTGCGACTTTCTGGAAATCTAGTTGATTCGCTGTTTTTTGTGGATTCAAAGCCTGTTTACCTACGCTAAGGACAGAGAAAAACTCTGGTTTGATGGGCATAATTTTCGCAATTTTAGCATAGCTATGCAATTGTAAGCTTTCTAAATGTAGAAGATTCGACGGATTTTTAATATATTCAGATTGTATTCAACTTGCGCAATCTGGTATCTCCGCCTCTACATTCACTCCATTTTTAAAACTGTAGAATGTGCTTATTTTTATTTTTTATTAGAATATCCTCACTCTCGTCTCAATGAATGGGATTCATACTAAATCATCCTCATTTCAATTTAACTCAATTACCCTGACGGATACTGTCTCTGAAAATGTAAGCTCAATATCGCCATTTCACTTCCTGAACCTCTTCTTTATAAATCGCTCTCGTCGCCTAACTCCCCTAAATAACTGAGGCTTTTTACGCTTTTATCTTTATGAATAATTATGCTTAGGTTAAGATGATTCATCCTTTTATTTGAAGTCTTTTGAACAGCTATGCAACCATTTGTTCTATATAACTCAGAGCAACGCAAAAAAGTAGAATTCGTACCTCGTGTTGAAGGTCAAATTGATCTGTATGTCTGTGGTATGACGGTTTATGACTACTGTCATATTGGACATGCACGTACAGTGGTTGCATTTGACTATATTATCCGTTTCCTGCGTAGCCAAGGCTGGAAGGTCAAATATGTGCGCAATATTACGGATATTGACGACAAAATTATTAAACGTGCCAATGAAAATGGCGAAAGTATCTCAGAATTAACAGGTCGCTTTATTGATGCGATGAATGAAGACTTTGCCAAACTGGGCTGCCTTGCACCTGATGTTGCACCTAAAGCGACAGATTACATCGATCAAATGCAAGATATGATCGGCAACCTGGTCAACAAAGGTACGGCTTATCCTTCCAATAATGGTGATGTCTACTTTGAGGTCGAAAAATTCGCCAAATACGGTCGTCTTTCTGGCCGTAAACTGGAAGATATGCAAGCGGGTGCGTCTGAACGTGTCGACGTCGAAGTTGAAAAGAAACACCCGTTTGACTTTGTCCTCTGGAAACATGCCAAGGAAAATGAGCCTTCATGGGCATCACCTTGGGGTAATGGCCGTCCAGGCTGGCATATTGAATGTTCAGCAATGTCGACCTGCTGCCTGGGCAATCATTTCGATATTCATGGCGGCGGTGCTGATCTGACCTTCCCGCACCATGAAAATGAAATTGCACAATCTGAAGCTTCTACTGGCGAACAGTATGTCAATTACTGGATGCATGCCGGATTTATTAATGTCGATGGCGAGAAAATGTCGAAGTCTTTAGGCAATTTCTTCACTATTCACGACGTGATTGAAAAATTCCATCCGGAAGTGGTGCGTTATTTCATTGTCTCTTCCCATTATCGTAGCCCGGTGAATTACTCGGATGTTGCCTTAAAAGAAGCAAAAAATACCTTGTCTCGTTTCTATCACTCATTTAAAACCTATCAGGCGGTTTATGGTGATCATCTGATTGAAACTCTGGATGAGGCTTTTGTTGAACGTTTTAATACCGCTATGTGTGATGATTTCAATACGCCTGAAGCGATTGCGGTATTGTTCGAAATCAATAAAGAACTGAATCGTGCCGTGAAAGAAGAAAATGCGGAACAGGCAGCGATTTATTATGCAACTTTACGTCACCTGACCAATATTCTCGGTCTGGTACAGCAGGATGTAGAAGAGTTCCTCAAGTCTGACATTGGTCAGGAAGCTCTAGGGTTGTCACCTGAACAAATTGAAGATTTAATTCAACAGCGTCAGGATGCCAAGAAAGCCAAAGAATTCGCACGTGCGGATGAGATTCGTCAATCTTTACTTGATCAAGGTGTTGTTCTTGAGGATACCCGTCAAGGTACGGTTTGGCGCCGTGCTGATTAATTAATCAAACAGATTTATAGAGAGTTGACACTGCTGTGGAATTCTCTATAATTCACCTCATTGCGGGAATAGCTCAGTTGGTAGAGCATAACCTTGCCAAGGTTGGGGTCGGGAGTTCGAGTCTCCTTTCCCGCTCCAGAATACGAAAAACCCTTATCGAAAGATAAGGGTTTTTTTATTGTGTTTGAAAAAAATTTATTAATAAAATGCATATCTCAAATCACTTATTCATTCTCTTTCACCCTGACATTTTTTTGGGTTATTCATGACAAAGTGCTATTGTAAATAAACTTCAAAACTTTCAATTCTTTTAATTACGATATCGTTTCATGACTTATAAACTGAATGCACGTCATCTTGTTTTAGACCTTCTCTACGCTTCTAAAAACTCCACCCTGTCTATTAAGCGGATATTAACTGCTGCTGAATTATTGGGTATATCTGACAATGGTATCCGTGTCGCTGTAGCCCGATTAAATCAGGAAAATGTCATTCAAGCTGTAGAGCGCGGCGTATATCAATTGCTAGAGAAAAAATTCGATACTTCTTTTATCAGCTTAAACAAACACCCTGATATGCAAACGGCGACCACATGGAACGGAAAATATGTATTGGTCTATACCGGCACTTTGGGACGTGTAGACCGTACTGCCTTATCTAAAAGAGAAAAAGCGCTACGTTATTATGGTTTTCAGGAACTAGAGCAAAATGTTTTTATTCGTCCCGATAATTTAACGCTAAACCTAAGTCCATTAAAAACAGCTGTAATCCAGTTTGGATTAGATCCTGACGCACGTTTTTTCCAAATCAGTCAACTGGAAAGTGAAACCGAAGTTCGTGATTTATGGGATATCGAAGCGCTACATCAGACCTATCATGCAGTACAGCATGATATCAATGACTGGTTTGAGAATTACCAAAATCTGACTTTAGCAGATGCTGCAAAAAGTGCCTTTTATCTAGGTAAATCTGCCCTGTTTAGTTTACGTGCTGATCCTTTGCTTCCTGCAGAATGGATAGACACCGATGCCCGACAACAATTTGAGCTCGCAGTCCGCAAAATAGAAAAACAGGGTCAACTTTTATGGCAACATTATTTTAAAGACCAAGGGGTCTAATTTATTTCTATTTTATACACAAAAATAAATTGACTGTAATATTTCATCCAAATATATTGAATACAGCAATAAGAACTAAATATAGGCAGAAGAATGAACAGCAAGGTCAGTGTCACAGAACTTTTTAGTCGTGATGAAATTAAAGAACTCACCACGACCTCAGACTTGCACGGTGCCTGGGCAGTAGGTTCGACATGGACCGTAATTGTCATGACCTTTGGCACGGTAGCCTATAGCTGGGAATATTTACCTACGTGGGGGAAAGTCCTGATGTGCGCGCTGGCATTGGCCATTCTTGCTGGACGCCAGCTTGCCATGGCTATTTTGATGCATGATGCCTCGCACCATAGTCTTTTTAAAACCAAATGGTTGAACACTCATTTGACTGACTGGCTCTGTGCACGCCCGATCTGGAATGATGTCGGCAAGTATCGTCCCTATCATCTGAAACATCATGCTAAAACCTCGCAGCCAGATGATCCTGACTTGGGGTTGGTAAAAAATTTTCCCATTACTCAAAGCTCACTATTCAGGAAATTCTTTCGTGATCTGAATGGGCAATCTGGACTTAAGTTCCTTGCAGGTCGAGTATTAATGGATCTTGAATTACTGGAATGGAGTGTTTCCAACGACCCCAAGCCAATTCCGCGTGGTGATCGCAGCAATCTAGAGTTAGCGAAAAACTTGCTGAAAAATAGTTCCGGTATGCTCATCTCAAATGCAGCAATTTTTTCTGCACTGTGGGCCAGCGGACATCCTAAACTATATTTATTATGGCCTCTTGCCTATATCACTCCATTCCCCTTGTTCATCCGCATCCGCGCCATGGCTGAGCATGCGGGCCTAGAAACCAGTCATTCTGCCCTGAGCAATACTCGAACTACCCGTGCAGGCTGGCTGGCACGTGCTTTTGTTGCACCAATTCATGTGAACTATCATATTGAACATCATTTAATGGCCTCTGTTCCGCATCAAAAGCTGGCAAAAATGCACCAGATGTTAAGAGAGCGTCAGTATGTCGATGCTCCGCCAAGTTATCTGGATGTGATTCGCTCACTTTTAAAAAATAATCAATTTTCCTGATGCTTAGATTATTCAATTTCAATGCTGATGGTTTTCGGCATGTGAATGCGGATGTGAAGATTGTCCCCGATGTTCCGGCGGACAATCTTCCGCTTCGATCTGCAAGGTCATCTCGGTAATATGATGCTCATGGTGGAGCATCTCAAAGGCCTGATGACGCAGTTTCTGATAATCCACATTCGGCGCAACCAGATGCACAGTCAGCATGACTTTTTTGGAGGTAATTGCCCAAACCTTGAGCTGATGAATGTCCTGAACCCCTTCGAGCGCCAAAAGATCGTGGCGTAATTTTTCAATATCAATTTCATCCGGCACACCTTCAAGCAGAATATTGATGCTCTGTTTCAGCAAAATCCAGGTTCTTGGCAACACCCAAAATCCGATCAATACCGCAATCAGCGTATCCACCCACATCCAGCCAGTCAAATAAATCACCAGCGCCCCAATGATCACCCCGACTGATCCCAGTGCATCACTGAGCACTTCCAGATAAGCGCCTTTGACATTGAGACTTTCTTGACTGCTAGACACCAGAATTTTCATGGAAATCAGGTTAATGAACAGCCCCAAGGTTGCCACGATCATCATGCCCAAGCTCTGGATTTCTGGCGGATAACTCAAACGCTGATAAGCTTCAAACAAAATATAAATCGCAACCACAAACAGCATCACGGCATTAAACAGGGCAGCCAAAATCTCAAAGCGCTGATAACCAAATGTCCGTTTATTGTCTGCCGGTTTTTGCCCAATTTTGATAGCGACTAAAGCGATAGCCAGTGCAGCAGCATCGGTAAACATATGCGCAGCATCAGAAAGTAGGGCCAAACTTTGAGTCAGAAAACCAGCAATCACTTCCACAATTAAAAAAGTCGTGGTTAATGCCAACGCTATTGATAATTTTTTGGCATTTTTTGCAGTCACGGCGACATGACTATGTTCATGATGATGTGAATTCCCCACCGGCCACTCCTTCCTTCTTATTCAACGAGGACTGTATCCTCAGCATCTTTTCAAGTTTTGTTCTGATTCATATTACGCTTGAATTTTACCTATTTAAGTAGGTTTTTTATGAACTGTTTTATCAGTCGACATTAGATTAAAGTTTTAGCTTTTTCATGTTCTGCCAGCCAGGCCTGTACCGAAGCACGCTTAAAATTACGCTCGACATATTCTATTATTTTCACAGGAAGTTTCACCTGATGGCTCAACAAACGATGCAACATAAAGGCCAGATCAAAGTCTGCAATTGACCAGTGTTCAGTCAACCATATGTCCTCCAGCATATATTCTGCCACATTCACCAAGCGCTGAATTTCTTCAGTGATCGAAGCTGTAAGAGGTGTAGATATTTTTGGTGGATGAAATACCGAATCGGAAGGCATTTGCTGACGGATTTGCATAAAATCGCTTTTGACCAAGGCTTGTATGGCGCGACATTTGGCTCTGGCCTGAATTTCCTTTGGATATAAGGCCGGATAACTTGGAGCTGGAAAGGCATCTTCCAAGTATTCAGTGATTACCCATGATTCAAACAGGCTAAAGTTATCTACTATTAAACACGGAACTTTAGCACTTGGACAAATGGCTTGATAAGTCGCAGATTTCTGTTGCTGCTGATCTAAATCAATCACAATTTCCTGAAAATCTAAACCCTTTTCTTTTAAGGCAACATAAACCGACATGGCATAAGGGCTGATTCTATTTTTATCGACATATAAACGTATATTTTGCATATCCTTGTTCCTGATAGACTTGTTGTTTTTATTCAGTACGGCAGTCTTACTCTACTCTCTTTCCTATACAAAAGAAAAAATGAACTGCTTCATGTAGCGATCACACGAAAAATGTTTACACACTTACTGATAGCGCAGCGATGTTCATTGCTTTCTATTTTGCACAGGATCGGTAGATAAACCTTTTATTTTGCTTTTGATTCACGTTAAATTAAATCATTCTCTTGATATCAAAAAACTATGCTGAACTTAGCCCACCTCTCCGATACCGTGTATGCCATTCAACATCTGGCTTTTGAAGACTTAGGCGCTTGGGAAGATATTTTTTATCAGCTCGGCTTACGTGTGCGTTATTTCGAAGGCGGTATCGATGATCTCACCAAGGCTTTTGAACATCCCGGATTAACCGTTATTCTCGGTGGCCCGATTGCAGTCTATGAAACTCAAGACTACCCCTTCCTACAAGAAGAAATAAACTTACTTAAAGTCCGCCTGCAAAAGAACTTACCGACGTTAGGCATCTGTTTAGGTGCGCAGTTAATTGCTGCTGCATTGGATACCAAAGTCTATCCCGGAGATGTGAAGGAAATTGGCTGGTCTAAACTCAGTCTTGCTTCTATTGAAAACAATCCACTAAAAGCTCTGGAGGATATTGACGTCCTGCATTGGCATGGTGATACCTTTGACCTACCTGAACAGGTAGAATTACTGGCCAGCTCTGATCTTTATCCAAATCAGGCCTTTCGGGTAGGACAGAATATTCTAGCACTACAATTCCATGCTGAAGTGGCCAGTGAAAGTTTAGAGAAATGGCTGATTGGACATACCTGTGAGTTACGCAAAGCCCAGATCAATATCCCTGCCTTGCGGGCGGATCATCAAAGCTATGCGCCCGCGCTTGAACAGGCAGCCAGTTCGGTATTGATGCATTATTTAGAAAACCTGCAACTTAAATAACCGTAATAAAAAAGCACCCAACTGGGTGCTTTTTTATTTGTCATTTTTACTTTTTCGGAGCAGGTACAGAAGCCTCGGTAGTAATGTTCACTGTAATTTTATCGCCCACATTTGGAACATAACCGCCTACCCCAAAGGCTGAACGGTTAAATGAAGTGGTTGCATTAAAACCAATCGTTTGTAATTTGGTCATTGGATGTACACCTTGTTTATTTAAAACTGCATCCAGTACCACAGGTTTAGTGACATCTTTTACGGTTAAGTTACCGGTGATTTTGTATTTGTTTTTGCCTAAAGCCTGAACTTTAGTACTTTTAAAAGTGATATTCGGATATTTGGCAGCATCAAAAAATTCTGCTGTCTTAATATGGTCATCCAGCGCTTTCACATTCGTATTAATGCTTGCAACCGGGATATTCACATTGACCGAAGAATTCGCAGGTTTTGCATTATCAACATTAATGGTACCTTGGATGTCACTGAAGTTTGCAGATGGTGTAGAGAAACCAAAGTGGCTCCAAGAGAACACCGTGGCTGAATGAGTCGGGTCAATCGTATAGGCCACTGGTTTTGCCATAGAAACTGTTGCTACAGATGCGACCGCCAAGCCTAATGCTAATATTTTGAAATTCATGTTTTTATCTCACGTTTTGGATGTTATTAAGTGTATAGAATCTGGAACCGTTTACAGCCCTAAAGATAAAACGTTTTGTTGCAGCGATGAAACGATAAAATTGTAAGTTATTTTTTTAATTTTTGAGCTTTAATCCATACGGTACTGGATAAATCCAGTTTTCTTGGCGACTTTGTTATACAACGCTTGTGCCTGATGATTTAATTCATGAGTCAGCCAGTAAACCCGGTCGCAATTACGCTGCTGCGCGACCTGATAGACATGCTGAATCAGCTTGCGCGCCACGCCCTGTCCGCGATAATCAGGATGGGTAAATAGATCCTGCAAATAGGCATAGGGTCTTACTGTCCAGCTACTGTTATGTTCGATGACATGCACAATCCCTACGACCTTTCCATCAATCAAGGCCGCAAAACCGTACATTGAATCTAACTCATAATTGGTTAATTTATCCCAGGTATTTTTACTTACCTCATCCGAAATTTGGGTCTGATAAAAGCGTTGATAGTCTTGCCATAAAAATAGCCATTCTGACTGTGATATTTGCTCTAGAGATTTGATCTGGATCTGGGGCTGTATATTCATGTTTAACTGCTTCTTTGACTTATTTCTTTAATTTAAGTCGTTTCGATAGTGGTCGCGGAATTTTTATAGCAACCTAAACTTAGCTTTATCTCATCTGGCGCTCATAAGCAACCTGTCAGATGAAAATCATCCGGCATAAAAAAAGCCCCAATCAGGGACTTTTCACGCTTTATGTTTAAAGTTTTTCAACCAGAATACGATCAACCTGTTTTAGGCTAGTCGTCTTTTCATGATTTTTACGACGCACTTTAATGACCTTTTCTTCGGCTAATTCTTGCAGCATTAAATCAACTGCAACCATCGCTTCAAGAGCTAACTCCTGTCCGATCCACTTGAGTTCGCCTGCATCCATTAAAGTAATTTCATCGTTAATTTGTTCATACAAGCTCATGTTCTTCTCACTCTTTCATTTCGACTATGGGAGAACCTTCTAACAGTTGCCACATGAAAACAACGCTAAAAAGCGAAAGACGCCCCAAAACTGGAGCGCCTTTTAATAAACCGCCTAATCAGTTGATTATGCAGTAATCTCTTTTACAGCTGCAACCACTGCTTCAGTGGTAATCCCGAAGAACTGGAACAGATCTTTTGCAGGTGCAGATTCACCATAAGTGGTCATACCAATGACACGACCATCAAGACCTACAAATTTCCACCAGTAATCTACATGTGCAGCTTCAACAGCAACACGTGCACGAATATTCGTTGGAAGAACCGCTTCACGATAAGCTGCATCTTGCTTCATGAATTCTTCAGCACATGGCATAGACACGACACGCACGCCTTCAAGCTGTGCATAAGCTTCCATTGCCAGAGATACTTCAGAACCAGTTGCAATGATGATGGCTTTCAATTCGCCTTTTTCTTCAGCCAATACATAGCCACCTTTCGCAGCGTTCTCAATTTGAGCTTGAGTACGGGTTTGGAATGGCAAGTTCTGACGAGAGAAGATCAATGCGGTTGGACCTTCAGCACGCGTTAATGCAGATTTCCAAGAAATTGCTGCTTCAACGGTGTCACATGGGCGCCATGTATTTAGGTTTGGTGTACCACGAAGGGATGCGATCTGCTCAACAGGTTGATGCGTTGGGCCATCTTCACCCAGACCAATTGAGTCATGCGTATACACATGGATCACGCGCTGTTTCATTAATGCAGACATACGTACCGCATTACGTGCATATTCCATAAACATGAGGAATGTTGCTACGTAAGGGATAAAACCGCCATGCAGTGCAACACCATTCGCGATTGCAGTCATACCGAATTCACGTACGCCATAGTGTACGTAGTTACCTGCCGGATTGTCCTGTACGCCTTGCGCGCCTTTCCAAAGGGTCAGGTTAGAACCTGCAAGATCCGCAGAACCACCTAGAACTTCTGGCAATAATGGAACAAGTGCTTGCAATGCATTTTGGCTGGCTTTACGCGTTGCAATTGTTTCAGCTTTGGCATTCACTTCTGCAATATAGGCATCCGCTTTTGCAACGAAGTCAGCCGGTAATTCACCAGATAAACGACGTTTAAATTCAGCGGCTTCAGTTGGATATTTTGCAGCATAAGCAGCAAATGTTTCGTTCCAAGCTGCTTCTGATTCAGCACCTTTGGCTTTCGCATCCCAAGCTGCATAAACATCTTCAGGAATTACAAATGCTTCATCAGTCCAGCCTAGTGCTTCACGAGTCAAGACGATTTCGTCATGACCGAGTGGTGCACCATGACTGTCTTCTTTACCTTGCTTGTTTGGTGAACCCAGACCAATCACAGTTTTACAAATAATGATGGTTGGTTTAGCAGTTTCAGCTTTAGCTTCTAAAGTTGCCTGACGGATTGCATCTGCATCGTGGCCATCAACTTTAATCACTTGCCAGCCGTACGCCAGGAAGCGTTGTTCTGTATCGTCAGAGAACCAGCCTTCCACTTCGCCATCAATCGAGATGCCATTGTCGTCATAGTAAGCAATCAATTTGCCCAGACCCAATGTTCCTGCCAAAGAACATGCTTCGTGAGAAACACCTTCCATCAAACAGCCATCGCCAAGGAAGCAGTAAGTGAAGTGATCTACAACTTGGATATCGTCTTTGTTAAATTGTGCAGCTAGGGTTTTTTCAGCCAGTGCAAAACCAACAGCATTCGCGATGCCTTGACCTAAAGGACCAGTCGTCGTTTCAATTCCTGGCGCATAGCCCAATTCCGGGTGACCAGGTGTTTTAGAATGAAGTTGACGGAATGCTTTTAGATCTTCAATCGAAAGATCGTAGCCCGTTAAATGAAGAAGCGCATATTGAAGCATAGAGCCATGGCCATTTGACAATACAAAACGGTCACGGTTTGCCCAATTCGGGTTGGTCGGGTTGTGGTTCATGAATTCACGCCAAACCACATCAGCGATATCTGCCATCCCCATTGGAGCACCTGGATGTCCTGAGTTTGCTTTTTGCACAGCATCCATTGCCAATACACGAATTGCGTTTGCAATACGACGTTCATTAAGCGGGGTTGTCATAAATCAGAGTCCAAAATATTCAGAAATAGGAAATGATGAAAAGACTTTCAAAACTGCTGTCTATTGTCTTAAAAAAACAGCGAGGGGTAAAGACTAACCAACAATATTTATCAGTTTATTGAGTGTCTCTTGCCTTATCGTACAATTATTCCACATTTCTTCTTCGGCTTCGGTTCTCTGTGCTGATTTTCAAATTGAATTACCCCTCATGTCCTAGCTAACTTTATTGTCTGTATCTGAATTCTAAGCTGATAGACAGGATTGAATTTATGCTGATTTTGTTTCTATTTCATATGTCTCACACTATTATTTTTGAAGAAAATTTATAAGACTCTCTGATCTATTCATAATGTAATTTGTATTAAATTTTATAAAATATTGGCAGGATTGTTTGATATACAGGTGAAACCTAATTCGCTTAGGCTAATTTCCAACCTCGGCAGACTTATTGTCCCTGACAGTCTTTAGGCAAATAACGCTGCTGAATATCAGTGGAATAACATTTGCCACTATGAACATCAAAAGCAACCGATTTCCCGCGAATTGCTGCATCGACACCCTGCTCTCGCATCTTGAACTCTATCCGGCACGCGGCATTAATAATCACTTTTTCGATATATTGACCATGCCCACTAATCTGGCGTCCGGCATCACAGTGCTGATCCGAAGCAATAAACTGGGTTCGATATGCTCCAGCTTGTTCAAACACTTCTGTTAGTTGATTCCGCACGACATAAGCTTGATAGCTCATAAAAGCCATCGTCACTAAAATCGCGATGATGATAAGCACGATCAGCGCTTCAATCAGGGTAAATGCCTTTTGATACATGATTTCTGATCTCCTTACAGTCTTGCTCCAAGAAGTCCATAGCAAAAGATGTCGCCATTCCTAACCAGCTAATGTGGAAGACTTAGGCTAATATGAAGATATCCCCGAACATCGACAAGACAGTTGGTCGCAAGGCGCACAGTCTGAATCTGCTTTATTGGTGTAATGATCACTTGCTTAAGTAAATTTTAAATTTTGAGCTTTGTATTTTTTCTATCATCTATTTTTTAAGATTTAATCGGAAATCTAAGCATTTAATTTTATGACAGTCTGATGGATTAAAATATTGTTGCTTCATATTCCTCAATCAATAATGCTGTCTAAATAGATATATCAATTTTTTTAATTCTATTAATCAATTAAAAACACAATAATTTGAAACAATTTCGACCAATTTTGTCGTGTTAAGCTAGTCCTAGAGCGCAACTCGATGTAACATATCGGGTCTTTAAAATTAACTGTGATAGGACTATGCGCGAGTACGCTGTATTTACTTCGGAATCTGTAAGCGAAGGCCATCCAGATAAAATGGCTGACCAAATCAGTGACGCTATTTTGGATGCAATCTTAAAAGAAGACCCATATGCACGGGTTGCTTGTGAAACGCTTGTAAAAACAGGTGCGGTTGTACTTGCCGGTGAAATCACAACGACAGCAAATGTTGATTTTGAGGCAATTGTACGTCATACCGTAAACGGAATTGGTTATCACCATTCTGATCTTGGTTTTGATGGTTCAACCTGTGCCGTGATCAACATGATTGGTAAACAGTCACCTGAAATTGCTCAAGGTGTCGACCGCCAGAAACCTGAAGATCAGGGTGCCGGCGACCAAGGTTTAATGTTCGGTTACGCCAGCCGCGAGACTGATGTATTAATGCCTGCGCCGATTTCATATGCGCATCGCTTGATGGAAAAGCAGGCTGAATTACGCCGTAATGGCACCTTGCCATGGTTACGCCCAGATGCAAAAAGCCAGGTAACGTTTGCTTATGAAAATGGCGTACCAGTTCGTTTAGATGCAGTCGTTCTTTCGACTCAACATGATCCTGAAATCACTCAAGCGAACCTGAAAGAAGCTGTGATTGAAGAGATTGTGAAGAAAATCATTCCTGCTGACATGTTCCATGCAGACACCAAATTCCACATCAACCCAACGGGTATGTTTGTGATCGGTGGTCCTGTGGGTGACTGTGGTTTGACTGGCCGTAAAATTATCGTAGATACCTACGGTGGTATGGCACGTCACGGTGGTGGTGCTTTCTCTGGTAAAGATCCATCTAAAGTTGACCGTTCTGCTGCGTACGCAGGTCGTTATGTGGCGAAAAACATCGTTGCTGCTGGCCTGGCTGACAAGTGTGAAATTCAGGTGTCTTATGCAATTGGTGTTGCTGAGCCAACTTCAATTTCAATCAATACCTTCAATACTGCAAAAGTCTCTGAAGAATTGATTATTGCACTGGTTCGTGAACATTTCGACTTACGTCCATATGGCATTACCCGTATGCTTGACCTGATCCAGCCGATGTATAAGCAAACTGCTGCTTATGGTCACTTCGGTCGTGAAGGTTCAGATACTGCATTTACCTGGGAAAAAACTGACAAAGTGGAAGCGCTTAAAGCCTCTGCTGGTCTATAAGTTTTTCTTTAAAAAAGCCTGCATCATGCGGGCTTTTTTATGTCTTTCATTTCTTCATTTTTAGAATTATCTCTAGGTCGTGATGCCAAATATTTAAATACCAAGCTTCATACTATAACCTGCCTACCAAATGATAGTTTTGAAGCTCCTCCTCTCTGTGAATATCACTATTCCATGAAACTTAAAACAACTTCCGACTAAGCCATTACAGTATAAGTATCGAAAAAAGTTACAGTTAATCAACAAATGTTGATCTATTTGCTAGCATAAATCTAAATAAATGGCTGCTAAATTAGATTGCAGCTCTACAACAACAAAAGGATATTACTCGATGAATAAATTACTGATTGCTTTAGGTTTGGCGACCACTGTTGCCTTAGTCGGCTGTAGTAAAGAAGAAGCGCCTGAAACCGGTGCAACCACAGGTGAGCATTTAGAAAATGCAGCCAATCAAGCCGGTCATGATATAGAAGATGCCAGCCGTGAGGCTGCGGTAGAAACCGAACGAGCGATGGATAATGCCGCAGAAAATACTGCTCAAGCAGCGGACGAAGCTGCTGCTGCAACGTCTAGAGCAGCAGATGCCACTGCGGAAGCAGCACGTAAAGCAACTGCAGCAACTGCAGCGGCAGTTGAAGAAGGCGCTGGAGAAGTTCGGGAAAAAGCTGAAAACTGATTTTAGCATTCAGTTTGATGTTTAAAAGCCTGCGATTGCAGGCTTTTTTATCAGAGATGATTTTAAATATCGAATTAACTAAATTGAAATTGCATTATTTCTTGATAGGATCAATTTTTTATCTAAATAAGCCAATAAAATCAGATAAATTGATAAAACTTATCAAGTATTAGAATGACTTAATTGTGATTCAATCGGCAAAATGGGCTGCATTTAAACTGAAATTCAGTAGAATACCAGCCTTTATTTTTAAAATTTAATCTCCCATGTCAGTCATTGTTGCTGCTTCCCAACGGTCGAATATTTCGGTCTGGGCAGCTTTTATCTTGCTTATCATAGGTACAATCGGTGCCTATCAAATCGTAGGCTTAAATCAGGCCCTATTATTTTTGGTTGGTGGTGCACTGGGCATGACCCTGTACCATGCTTCATTTGGTTTTACTTCGAGCTGGCGTGTCTTTATCAAGGAACGTCGCGGCCGTGGTTTACGTGCGCAGATGATTATGCTGGCGTTGGCAGTTTTACTGTTCTTCCCCGCTTTAGGTGCAGGTGAATTGTTCGGCAACCCAGTCAAAGGCAATGTTAACCCTGTTTCCATGTCAGTCATGATTGGTGCCTTTATTTTCGGTATCGGTATGCAGCTCGGTGGCGGTTGTGCATCAGGTACCCTGTATACCGTAGGTGGCGGTAGTGCACGTATGCTGGTGACGCTCTTGTTCTTCTGTATCGGGTCTGTGATTGCGACCTCCCACCTTGACTGGTGGTTTGCCCTGCCACATCTTGAGCCTATTTCACTGGTAGAAAGTTTAGGCGTCCTCCCTGGATTGCTGTTGAGCTTTATCGTTTTTGCCATCATTGCTGCGGCGACTGTTTATTTTGAAAAGAAACGTCATGGTAGCCTGGAAATTGAGCCACGCAGTGAATATCAGGGCTGGAAGCGCTTTGTTCGTGGTCCATGGCCTCTGATTTGGGGCGGTATTATTCTGACCTTGCTCAACTTTGCCACTTTGGCACTGGCAGGTCGTCCTTGGGGCGTGACCTCTGCGCTGGCAGTTTGGGGTGCCAAAGGTGCTACGCTCGTAGGTGTTGATGTAGCTTCTTGGGATTATTGGCAAAGAGCAGGCAATGCCAAAGCACTGGCAGAATCATTATGGTTTGATATTACCTCAATGATGAACTTCGGTATCATGCTGGGTGCTTTGTTGGCGGCGAGTCTGGCAGGTAAATTTGCGCCGAATTTCAATATTCCAAAACGTTCACTGATTGCTGCTGTTGTAGGTGGCATAATGCTGGGTTACGGCGCACGCTTAGCTTATGGTTGTAATATCGGTGCATATTTCAGTGGAATTGCGTCGGGTAGTCTGCATGGCTGGTTATGGCTGGTCTTCGCTTTTATTGGTAACGGGATCGGGGTAAAACTTCGTCCGATTTTCTTCCCGGATGAAAAACCGCAGTCTGAAAAACTGACCGGTTGCTAATGCTTAAAATCAAAAAAGCCCATCTGTGATGGGCTTTTTTCTGGCTTTAGGATTTACAGCGCAGCTTTTAAATTACAGCCATAACCCATGGTCTGCTGAACCTGACGATAAGTCGTATAACGATCCAAAATAAAGGTATAAAAATGATCAGCATCAGAGAAATTAGCTTTTAAATTTTCATTCTTGGCATTGGGCAATTTAATGTCATCGACCAGTTTCAGATTGTAATGTCCCAAACGGTACATATCGGAAAAATAACTATTCATCATATTGCAATAGGCGATTTTACTGGGTTTTAATGCAGTACTGCTGACAAGATGCTGGTTCAAGCTTTGCAGATTATTGACATCTAAAGGAAACTGGTGCGCGAAAGCAATGCTTTCGACTTTCTTAAATTTCTGAAAGTCTTGGGCTAACTGGACATTAAGTGCATCAAAACGTTGCTGCAGTTCCTCTGCAGTCTGAACCTGATATTTGACTGGATCTACGACCGGTTTTTGTGGTTGTTCCGAACATGCAGTTAATCCAGTGAGCAGCGCTAATGACGTTAGCCATACCTTCATGTTTATACACTCAATTTAAATATACCAACACTTATTATGCCTGAAAGCAGTTTGATGTACTGTTTAAAGTATTTTCTCATTCATATAACGCCAGTAGCGCTTTGGCACATATTGAATATGCAATTTCATGTTCTTGCGCGCCTGAATATTCACACTGTTGAAATAATCTTTCCAGAGCTGATCATATAGCAGCTCTTGATCATCCAGTTCAATACTGAATGACTGACTATGACCAATCCGGATTTGTGGATCAATTATTTCAGCGTTCATCTCGACCTGATGCATTTGCCTTAAATTATAATAAATACCGTAATTACGCTGCTCATCATAAATCAGCCAGCTTTGATCCTGATAACGCTCCTGAAAATGTCGGGAAATAATCGGCAAGACATTAAAGTCCGGTCTGACCAGACTTAGAAACAAGCCATCTTTGGCTTTTTTAAAGCGCACGAAAGCCTCCATGCGATGCTTTTCCCGTCCCACTTGCTTGGCCCATTGCGACATGCCGATCACCGCAGCATGACCATAATCTTTATCGACTGGACGCTGGTTTTGAAAGACATAGACTGCAAAATCAAAAAGAGTCTGGAACGCTGCTTCCTGCTCTGACAAAAAGGTATAGTAAAAAGCACGCAAACTGCTGGAAGATACTTTCTGCTTTAATCCCTGCCACACCCGCTGCCCATGCTGATCATTAGAGGCCACATGGATAAATTCATCAAATAAACCTGTTTGTGCTTGAGGATTGGCCGTCACTATCACGTTAAATTCTTTAAACTCGAAAGCACGAAATACACAACTGAGCAGACCAGTCATGCTGCCATCAAAACAGTAACTTGCCACTAGAAACCAAATCCTAATTGAGGTGAAAGTTGCTGCTGATATTTGGATTGCCCTGACATCAAAATTTGCTGGCGAATCTGATGGGCGTGCTGATCTTTCTTAAATTTCGGTGTATCCGCACAGCGAATAAAATGCTGCGCCCGGTTATAAGCCACGCCCATGCGCCTTAGCTGGTCAATATGAATCTGTCCAAAACGGCGTGCCTGTACAATTTTCTGGGCAGAACGCACGCCAATCCCTGGTACACGCAGAATCATTTTATAGTCGGCACGGTTAATATCGACTGGAAAGGCTTCAGGATGTCGCAAGGCCCAACTGAGTTTGGGATCAATCTCCAACTCCAGATTCGGATGCTGCTCATCGACAATTTCATCGGCAGCAAAGCC
Source organism: Acinetobacter lwoffii (assembly GCA_963516025.1). Classification (GTDB taxonomy): domain Bacteria; phylum Pseudomonadota; class Gammaproteobacteria; order Pseudomonadales; family Moraxellaceae; genus Acinetobacter; species Acinetobacter lwoffii_R. Next base: position 33,361 of record CAUPZU010000018.1, on the reverse strand, counting down.
ATAAAAACGCATCAGCCAGTCGGATTGATACAGGCGATTTTCTCTTAATAATGGCGGTGCTGAGCCGATGGCGGGTAAGGCTTTCTCTTCAGAATTAATTGGGATATAACCAGAGAAATACACCCTTTTCAGCTTGAATTCCTTGTAATGCCGATCGGCCATCAAAATAATATCCTGATCGGTTTCACTATGCGCGCCCACCACCATTTGTGTAGTTTGTCCGGCAGGTACAAATTTTGGAACGGACTTGATCAGCTTGCGTTCATCTTTGAGCTGGATCAACCGGTCACGCACAATGCCCAAGTCTTTTTGTACTTCGGCATGGGTTTTCTCAGGCGCAAATTTTTGCAGTCCCGCTTCCGTTGGCATTTCCAGATTAATACTCATACGGTCGACATACAGCCCAGCTTCGGTAATGATCTCCTGTGATGCACCCGGAATGGTTTTCAGATGGATATAGCCATTAAAGTTTTCTTCGAGTCTAAGTTTTTTGACCACCTGCAGCATCCGTTCCATGGTGTGATCGGCCGATTTAAAAATCCCCGAACTGAGAAACAGCCCCTCAATATAATTACGACGATAAAAGTTCATGGTCAGATCAACGACTTCCTGCACGGTAAATGCAGCACGCTGGACGTCATTGGAACGGCGCGAAACACAATAGGAACAGTCAAAAATACAGACATTAGAGAACAGAATTTTCAATAAGGACACACAGCGGCCATCTTCGGTATAGCTATGACAAATGCCATTTCCGGTATTGCCCACACCCTTTTCTTTATTTTTACGGTTGCTACCGCTTGATGAGCACGACACATCATACTTGGCAGCATCGGCTAAAATTTGCAGTTTTTCACGGATACGATCAGACATGAGCTCAAAAAATATTTGACCAAAAAGCTATTATAAAGTGTTCAATTCTAAGCTAATAAAAGTTCTATCTTTTTGGCGACGTAGCGTGTCGCAAGAAATGTAAATAATACGTAACCCATGCTGCAGTATTTCAAAATAAAATAACCAATATGATTTGCTTAATTTTGTGCTCAAGGGCAAAGTAAAAGCATAACAAGGAGCAAATCTATGTCTTTATTAGAAAATCTCGGAATTAAACATCCTATTTTCTTGGCACCGATGGCAGGTGTCTCTACACCTGAGCTTGCTGCCGAAGTTTCCAATCAGGGCGGCTTGGGCTCACTGGGTCTGGGGGCCAGCAGTATCGAGACTGCACGACAACAGATTTTAAAAACTCGAGAACTGACAGATTGCCCTTTTCAGGTCAATTTTTTCTGTCATGAGAGTGTGCCTATAGATGAAACTGTAGCGCAGGCATGGATTGCACAGTTTAAAGATAAATTTGCCGAATATGGCGCTCAGGCACCGGATCATTTGGAGTGTATTTATCCGAGTTTTAAAGACAATGATGACTTCCTAAATCTGGTATTAGAAACCAAACCGCGAGCAGTCAGCTTTCATTTTGGGATTCCACATCCGCATCAGATTCAAGCCCTAAAACAGGCCGGGATTCTGACCATGGTATCTGCCACCAATTATGCCGAAGCTAAAGCCATTGAAGCAGCCGGAATTGATATCATTATTGCGCAGGGTATTGAGGCTGGTGGCCATCGCGGGATTTTCTCGACCAAGTTTGATGCTTCAGTCAAAACCTCCAATCTGGTGAAGCTGATCAAACAGCATTCTTCCTTGCCGATTGTAGCGGCAGGCGGGATTATGACGGGTGAGCAAGCGCGTCAAATGATGGATTTCGGTGCAGATGCCGTGCAACTTGGGACTGCATTTGTGCAGTGTAAATCTTCTAATGCCAATGATGCCTATCGTAAAGCCTTATTTTCCAAGCCACTCACTCAGGTGAGTGCCAGTATTTCCGGTCGTCCTGCACGCGGCATCATTAACCACTGGCATATTGAAGTGGATACACCCGATCGGCTGGATGTTCCGGCTTATCCATATACTTATGATCTGGCCAAGCAATTACATGCTGCTGCTGCCAAACATGGGGATCAAGGTTATGGTGCATTCTGGGCAGGTTCGAACGTGGCACAGATTCGTGAAATGGAAGCTTCCGATCTGATTAACCAGCTCGTACTGGAAATGAAGCATCTTTAATTATTGAATCATAAAAAAACCTCTCACATGGAGAGGTTTTTAATTTATCTAGAATTAGCGTGTGACACGATGCCAGGCATCTTTAACTGCAAATTTAGCTTCTTCCCAGTTGAGGCGGGACTCACCTTTTAACTGTTCCCATTTGGTACGCAGTTCAGGTTCAGCACGATCAAAATCCGTATCATGCTCATACATTGGACGGTTTTCATAACCGACTCGATAAGCACCGCGATAATCACGATCATAATCTAGATCGCCATATGTGCTACGCGTTTCATTGAAATACGGGCGATTATGATACTCATCTCTCCAGTAATTATCTTCTGCACTCAAATGATCTGGATGTCGATAATTATTTGCCTCAGGCAAGTTCTCTGGATGCTGGTAATTATCTGTCTGCTTCCCATGATCAGACGTTGCAATGTCATTACCTGCAATACCGCCAACCACTCCACCGATAATACCACCCACCACTGCACCTGGAGGGCCACCCACCAGACCTGCAACTGCGCCTACAGCCGCTCCGCCCAAAGTACCGGCACTGGTCGCAGCCAGATTATCTTCACCTTCATTCATGTCTGGAACACGAGGATTATCTTTCACGGGTGTATTCAAATCTGGACGTGCATTAGTATCAGTCGGATTGATATTCAGGCCTTCACTGCGTTCTTGTGGCAATTCCGTTGACGTTTTATGGCTAAACTCTGTGACTGGACGATTGGTATTTGTCATTACAGATCTCCCTCAATGATGACGATAAACAAGATGGATCACATCTGGTTTATATCTGGATAGGTTCATCATAGAGGAAGCTTGAGTAAGCAATGTCCAAGTCCTGTCCAGTTTAAGTGAACAAACTGTGGTGCTATGTATTAGACAGGCTGAAGTGTAAACAAAATGCAAAAATCAGCCTGCTCAAGATAAAAAAGGTAGGGATTTCATGCAAAAAATATTACATGATTCGCTGAATTTTGCCCGTCATTACTTGGTTTCCAGTAAATTCACCTGCTCGACCTGTACATCAGTCATGGTTAAACCATGTTCTAGCAGTGCATTAAAATAATCTTCTACCACACGATACTGGTCAGCCGTATTTTCCACCTGATACATGTTCTGGCGAAACTCGTTGCTGGAACGCAAACCTTTGGTGTACCAAGCAATATGTTTACGGGAAATCCGGCAGCCGGAATACTCGCCGTAAAATTCGTATAACTCTGTCAAATGTCCCAATAGAACATCTTTCACTTCTGTAATACTTGGTGCATCCAGATGTTGACCGGTTTTTAAATAATGGGCAATTTCACGAAAAATCCAGGGCCGACCTTGTGCTGCACGACCAATCATAATTGCGTCTGCACCGGTATAATCCAGCACGTATTTGGCTTTTTCAGGACTGTCGATATCTCCGTTGGCAATCACGGGAATCTTCAACATTTCCTTTACGTCTTTGATTAAAGAATAACGCGCGGTATTCAGATACATATCTTCACGGGTACGGCCATGTAAAGCCAGTGCCGCAATCCCGGCTTGTTCAGCCCGTTTGGCGACCCGCATAATATTTTCCTGACCGTTCAAATAACCAAGACGGGTTTTTAAAGTCACTGGCACGTCAACTGCGGCAACGACTGCATCCAGAATGCGTGCAACTAGATCTTCATCCTGCAATAAAGCAGAACCGGCAAGTCGGTTACAGACCTTTTTGGCTGGGCAGCCCATATTAATATCAACAATTTGTGCGCCATTCGCCACCTGATAACGTGCCGCTTCAGCTAGATCTTGCGGATCTGAACCAGCAATCTGCGCTGAAATCGGTGCCAGTTCGCCATCAAAATTAGCACGATATAAGCTTTTCTTACTCATGCGCAAAGTTTTGTCAGACGTCATCATTTCACTGACCGCATGGCCTGCACCAAAGTATTTGCACAAGGTTCTAAACGGTCGGTCGGTCACACCTGCCATGGGAGCGACAATCAAATTGTTTGACAGTTGATATGGACCAATATACATATAAATTCATCACTTTTTTGATGGGCATAGTATACTGCATCTGCCTTATTCGCTCATCTTTTCAATTAATTTACGACACCATGAATAAAACTTTCGCTTCTTGTTTTTCTTTTAAGTCATTGTCTGTACTTGCACTTTCTCTGAGTCTTGCCGGCTGTGGCAATGGTTCATGGTGGTCAAAAGAGGATGAACCGACACTTGAAGTTGAACATATTCGTAAAGCTATTCCAAGCCGTGTCAACCAACGTGAGTCTTGGGCACAAGATATTTATGACATCACCGAACAGCTTGGCATTCCTCAAACCAAGGAAAATGTTTGTACGATTGTGGCAGTGGTTGATCAGGAATCTAACTTTGTTGCAGATCCTACTGTTCCGGGTTTGGGTGAAAAGGCAGTTAAGGAAGTCCAAGGCCGTCTTGATGAAAAATTCAAAGATAAACTTGGTCAAGCAATTGGTGGCACAGTTGCAGGATATTTCCAGGAAGTTCTCAAGAACCATCCGAGTCCTGAAGACAACTACTTGAGCCAGATGCGCCGGGTCAAAACGGAACGTGAACTCGACGAATTATATCGTGAAATATTCGATTATATGGCGAAGCACTATCATGTTAGCGCTCTGACTGGTGCTGCCAAACTGGTCGGCCAGAATATTGGCGAGAAAATGAATCCGATTACCACCTTGGGTTCAATGCAGGTACATATCAGCTATGCGAAAGAACATAAACGCCAAGGCGGCAATATCGCGGAGTTACGTACTGATCTCTACAGTCAATATGGCGGTCTGTATTATGGGATTCATCGCCTGATGATGTATCCGGCAGATTATGACAAGCCGATTTACCGTTTTGCGGACTATAATTCCGGTATGTATTCCAGTCGAAATGCTGCTTTCCAGAGCATGTTGAATGATTTAACTGAGGCCGAACTCGATCTGGATGGCGATTTATTACTCTACACCAAAGATGGCGCGATCCGTTCGCAGAAGAGTCAATCTGAGCGTGAGTTAATCAGTGTTTTTGCCAAAAATAATTTTATTATTACTGAACGTCAAATCCGAGCTGATTTAAAGAAAGAAAAAGACAAAGACTTTGAAGATACGATGACTTATCGTGGTGTCAGCAAGCTCTATCAGGAAAAAACCGGTAAAGACCCTATTTATGCGATCATGCCTGAAGTGGTTATTTCCGGACCAAAATTAAGTCGTGATTATAATACCAACTGGTTTGCTACCCGCGTCGATGGACGATATCAAACATGCATGCGCAAAATCAAAAACCTAAAACTCTAGCCTTATTTGATTTTGATGGAACCCTATATCTGCATGACAGTTTTACCGGGTTCATTTTCTACGCCTTGAGAAAACGGCATATTGTGAAACGCGGCCTGCAAATTCTGCCGTGGATCCAGGCTTATTATTTAAAACTGTATCCAGCACACCGCATGCGTCCCAAGTTGTATGTCAGCATGTTTAAAGACAGTGATGCAGAGGAAATTCTGTATTTGGCTCAAGACTATGCACAACAATTGATGCTTAAGTTAAATCCGAAATTATTAGAACAGCTTAGGCAACATCAAGAATTAGGCCATGAAGTGGTGCTAGTTTCCGCATCTCTGGATTTATATTTAAAACCGGTCTGCAGCTATTTAAATATCGATTTAATCTGTAGCGAAGTTGAAATCAAAGCTGGGAAATTGACAGGGTTTTATCAAACTCCTGACTGTAGTAACACACAAAAGAAAATTAGAATTCTAGAAAAATATAATCTGGATAATTATGCTGAAATTTATGCTTATGGGAATAGCAAGGAAGATATAGAAATGCTCAGTCTGGCGCAGCAAAGCTATTTTGAGGGTCAAGATCAACAGCTTCCAAAAATTAATATTTCAGCTCATTCGATGCCATATTAGTCCTTTCCATTCTATCGGGTTAACCAACTAAACGCCTTTAAACAACGCTATAAATGACAGATTAACTTTTTTACTTTATGCCTTGAAATCATCTTAAATAGCTTCGCAATCAGGGCTTTTACTTTCTGTAAGTATTAGCCTCCTAAATAAAAAAAACCACTTCATTTGAAGTGGTTTTTTAGCTTTAAGAAAAATTACTTCTTAAATGGAAATGCATATTTCACAATACGTTTAATCACGCTACCGTACTGCTTAACTAGACTAGCATTGTTGTAGTTCAAACCATATTTTTCACAAACAGCTTGGACTTTTGGTGCCATTTGACGATAGCGACGTGCAGGCACATCAGGATACAGATGATGTTCAATCTGATGACTTAAATGGCCGGTTAAAATATGGAAAGCCTCAGAACCAGTCAGATTGGATGAACCACGAATCTGGCGCATATACCAGTGACCACGACTTTCATTTTGCAGTACCGATTTCGGGAATACTTCCACATCTTTGGTAAAGTGACCACAGAAAATGATACTGAATGTCCAGATATTACGCAGACCATTGGCCACCATATTGCCGGTCAAAACCGGTAAAGCCGCAGGACCTGCGATGAGTGGAAAGAATACATAATCTTTAAACAGCTGCTTACCGATTTTATTCTGCATTGGACGCCATTCTTCTTTGGTCTGCTCTTTGCTTTTGCGACCTTTGAAGTATTTACCCAATTCAAGATTCTGAATCGCAACGCCCCACTGGAACAATAAACAGAATGGCACTGCATAAATCGGTTGCAATAAATAACCCGGTTTCCAGCGCTGTTCCGGGAACAAGCGTAATAGACCATAACCGATATCATCATCCATACCCTTAATATTGGTATAAGTATGATGCTTAAAGTTATGGGTTTGACGCCAGTTGTCTGAAGTCCCTACAATATCCCATTCATAAGTCTGACCATTGAGTTTAGGATCATTCATCCAGTCATATTGACCATGCATGACGTTATGACCCAACTCCATGTTTTCCATGATTTTGGCAAAGCCTAATAGACCTGTGCCTAGCAACCATGCTGGCGGGAACCAGCCTGCAAACAATAAGGCGCGACCGGCAATCGATGAGTAACGAATGGTTGAATAGACACGACGGATATATTTCGCATCTTTTTCACCTAGATCATCTAGCACTTCTTGCTTAATCGCATCGAGCTCACGTGCAAGTTCATCAAGTTCAAACTGGGTTAATTCACGGTTTTTAGGATTTTTAAAATACTGTAATTTTACTGGCATATTCATAAGATAAAACTCGCTTATAAGTCGATGACAAGGTCAGTCTGCGCTGAGTTAATACAAATTTTGAGCAGGTTGCCGGGTTCGGTATTTTGCGCACCGTTGACCAAATTCTTGGTCGAACCTTCTACTTTATTGCAGGCACATTTATTACAAATGCCCATACGGCAACCATGGGTCGGTTTAATATTTTGCTGTTCCAGGCTCACTAGAATGGATTGGCCTTTTGGAATGCTGACAATTTTTTTCGACTGGGTCAGGGTGACATTAATAAAGCCGGTATCCGATAGATCCGCCAAACTCATGCTAAAGGCTTCACCTTTAAACTGTTTTGCCTGAGCAAAAAGCTGTTCTGCTTTAGATACAAAACCTGAAGGACCACAGCAATATACGATGCTATTTTCCAGATTTTGCAGATCTGTCAGATAGGTTTCATCCAGACGTGCAGCAGCTGGCTGTTCTTGAGTGGCATACACATGAAATGAGAAATTTGCATGTTTCTGAGCAAGCTCTTCAAACCGTGCTTTAAATGCAGCATCCTGATCTTTTTTAACCCAGTACCAGAGAGTGACCGGTGCAGATAGTTCACCTTTTTTGCTCAAGCTTTCCAGCATACTGAGCATTGGGGTAATACCACTCCCTGCTGCAAGCAAAATCAATGGACTCGTCTGCGCAGGCAAGGTCATATCACCATAAGGGTGACCAAATTCGATCACATCACCCACTTGTGCCTGTTCTGCAAACCAGGTGCTGACTTTACCGGCATCGACTTTTTTCACATTCAGCAACACATGCTGAGAATCGACGCGGGTCAAGCTATAGCTACGTTCATAACGAATGCCATTCACCACCACATAGACCGGATGATGCTGCCCTGCTTCACCAAACTTAAATAAGCGATTCACTTGAATTTTCAGACTCAGCATATCCTGTGCTGCATTTTCTATATGCACGATCTTGCCTAATGGCTGATTCAACGACCATACAGGATTGAGTTTCTGAATCCAGAAATTAATTGCATGCTGATCAACTACACTATCAGACAGTGCATTCAATGGCATTTTAAGTTTTTGCAGTACATGCATCGTTTGTGACATCACCTTGGGTTTTTAATTATTATACACATGTATATATATTTGTATATACAACCGTATTGTTTCTAATCATTTCACAAGCTTGACTGGCTCGGTTATAATAAAATGATTCATGCATGAACCTATCGATGAACGAGCCTTCAATGAAAATAAGCAGTGACGCATCTTTATTACAATCGAAAAGCATTGATGAGCCGATTATCGTACGGAGTGTCGGTCGCAAGGCCACCATTACCAAGGAAGAACTGTTTCAGGCTGCGTTGAATCTGATTGGGCCACAAAAAAGTATTTCCTCTTTAAGTCTACGTGAAGTCGCGCGTGAAGCTGGTATTGCACCGAACAGCTTCTATCGTCATTTTAAAGATATTGATGAACTGGCCATTGAGCTGATTGATCGTGCCGGAATTGTATTGCGTCAGATTTTGCATGAAGCACGTCTGCAAGCTTCTCGCCAGAACAGCATCATCCGCAGTTCTGTGGAAGTTTTTATTGCCCAGCTGGATGCCGATGAAGGCAATCTGAGCCTGTTATTACGTGAAGGCTATACTGGCTCCAAGTCTTATAAACAGGCGGTAGAACGCCAGTTAAATTATTTTCAGCAAGAACTTCAGGATGATTTGATTCGTCTGGAACGCCTAAACAACAAGAAGTTATTTCATCCGGATATTGCCGCCAAAGCGATTACCCAACTGGTCTTCAACATGGGGGCCAATGTGATTGATATGCCTGCCGAAGACCGTAAAGAAATTGCCGAACAGACCATGATCATGATTCGGATGATTCTGGAAGGTGCGCGTCATCTGGAAGATTCCCAGCTGCGCTAATTTTCCGATTTGCATGAAGTAATATAAAAAGAGACGTAATCAACGTCTCTTTTTTATGATGATTGCAAAAGTACAAGTTGAGCTTTAACCGCCTTTGCACTGGCCTCCGGATACTCAAGCGGGAACATATGCCCGCCCTCAACCACAGAATAATTAATCTGATAAATCTTGTGCATCCCTTGTGGCAAACCCTGCTGATAAAACTGGCTTTGCTCTGCAGTCATCAGATGCATCGGCACTTCAGGCGGTCGGCGTGGTGTTCTCCACCACCAGGCTGGCACAGTCCGGAAGATTTCCGCTTCTATCTGTTTTGGAATAGTTAACGTCACCCCACCACGTTCAGGTTCTGGCTGAATGCCGCTCTCGATATAATCAGCAAAACACTGCTCATCGAAATTTTTAAATAAGCGGTTAAACCGGAGTGCTTCAATTGCGACCTGTTTCGATGGCCAATAATCTTTGCGTTTTAGCGTAATTCCTGCGGGTGTATAACGATCGACACTTTTTAGATTCAGCTTTTTGATCAGTTCAAACATGGCGCTGTTTTTTCCAATCACAAATGGTGGATCCATAATGACCAGTTTGGAAAATAGTTCGGGACGTCGATACGCCGCCATCAGGGTCACCAGACCACCAAAGGAATGTCCTAAGCCAATCACTTGCTGCTGAGGAAACTGCTGCTCGATATCTGCAATGACTTCATCGACCAGATAACGCCAGTCTCGCGTAATTGGATATTGCGGGTTCATGCCGATCAAGGGAATGGCTTTGACCTCATAGTCTTGCTGGAAACAGTCCAGAAACTTTTGATAAGTTGCCGCAGGAATACCATTGGCATGGGTAAAATGTAGGGCTTGCTTCATTATTTTTAAACGCAGCGCGTATTCATCCTGAAATCATCGAATGAGCTTACTGATCTATTCCTTGATTCGGCAGTGCAAAAATGCTCAAACAATGACCTCAAAGTCATTTCTCTGTATTCCTTCAGAATTTAAGGTTTATTTCTGCGATACAGTTAAATGTTGCATCGGTAGAAAAATCGCCCCGCAACTGGCCTTATCCCCCGCGATGACCACTGCCCGTCCTTTGACACTAATAGACAAATTGCTGGAAATTGCGGTGACCATGGTCTGGCATTTGGGACAATAATGCTTCATGCCATTTAAATGTACGGCAATACCATTGATCAAAAAAGAGGGTTCACATTTAGTCACCATGCCGCCATGATTGGTCTTTGTGCCAAGGGTAATCAATGCTTTTGACATGATTTTTCATTCTTATTATTCAGTAGGCTGATTTTAAACAGGAGTAAAATAACAGGCCAGCATTCTCCGACAAAAAATAATAAAACTGGATTTTGCCCATAAAAAAAGCAGCCCGAAAGCTGCATTTTTTAATGATTTAAAGCTTAAGGCTTAACGACAACCATCACCTGAATCGCTTCCGGTGTTACCGATAGACCATCTAGTAAGCTTAAACCTTCTTTCTGCAATTTCTGTAAACGTGCAATTTCATCTTCACGGATACTTGGGTTGAACTGTTTCAGATAGGTCAGGCGATCAATTTCATATTGCCATTTATTGCCATAGACTTCTTTGGCTTGCTGCTTGAAGCCCGGCAAAGCACTGCGTGCCAGTTCAAGTGCCTGCTGATAACGCGCTTCAATCACATCACGACGTGCTTTCACCACCTGACGACAGCTATTGCCATCCAAATGATGTAGATAAGGCTTCAGGATTTCTGGTGCAATCTTCTGGGAAAGATCCTGGCCTTTTTCACTGAGCAAGACACGGATTAACTGTTGCGGCAGGCTAGATGGCAAGTTCAATGCTTTCGGAGCCACCACATCGACCTTGAACCATACTTCAAGTAATACCGAACCCTGTGGCAGTGCTGCAGATTTTAGTACCGCAACGTTAGTGCTACCAAAGCCTTGGGTATTGATCATTTCCATCACACTTTCAGTGAATGGATGTTCCAGCGTCAAGTATTGCGCATCTTCACGGATTTGCGCCTGATCACGATAGAAGGTCGCTGTAATCCCTTCTTCATCCAGGGTCAAACCTTGAACCTGCATTTGATCGGTTGGCTTGATGATCACTGTACCGTTACTTTGCTCATCAAAGTCGATATTCGTGGACGCCATAAAGCGCTTCATGAATATCGGTAAAGTGGTATTGTCATCATAGTCTTCAAGCGCGTTGACAATTTCCTGCGCCACCACCGGACGGCAAGAATTGTATTCAAGCAAACGGTCACGACCTTCCTGCAATTCAGCTTCCAGCGCTTCACGTTGCACGCTGACTTCTTCTAGCAGGTCTTCAAACTCTTGACCTTTGTCCGCCAATAGACAGTCTTTTAAGCGAACAATAAAATTTTCTTGCAAGGTCTGTGCAGTTGGAGAAATATTGCTGAAAATATTCAAAGCTTCGTTATACCAGCGGAACATACGTTCTTGTGCAGTTCCCACCAGATAAGGCACGTGAATCTGAATGCGGTTTTCCTGACCGATACGATCCAGACGACCAATACGCTGTTCCAGCACATCCGGGTTCGCAGGTAAATCGAACAGAATCAGATCAGAGGCAAACTGGAAGTTACGTCCTTCTGAACCGATTTCCGAACAAAGCAGAATCTGCGCGCCATACGAATCTTCAGCAAAATAAGCTGCGGCTTGGTCACGTTCTAATAAGCTCATGCCTTCATGGAACATTGCCGTACGAATACCGGCATGTAAGCGAAGTACATTTTCCAGCGCTTCAACCACTGGACCGCTACGTGCAATCAGTAAGACTTTCTTGTGTTTTAAATCAGTACGTAAACGCTCCATCAGCCACATCACACGTGGATCGGCTTCCATCCACGAGCCATCGAGCTGAGCTTCTTCAGGCCACATCTGCTCACGCAATTTACCATCTTTCGACCAGTTTTCCGGTGCTGGTAATGGTGCCGGCTGACAGTCACGCCCCGGGAAGCCCTGAATGGCTTCACGCGTATTACGAAACAGGATACGACCGGTACCATGACGGTCTAAAAGTTCGTGAATGGCACGGAAACGCTGCTCAGGATGATCTTCAATTGGATGACCCAACAAGGCCTCAATCGCAGTCAAATGTTCTGCTTCAAGTGGCAGATTTGACATCAACACTTCTGCAATTTTAGCTGTGTGCTGATATTGCGCTTCTTCATCGAGGAAACGATCCAGCGAGTTAAAGCGCTGCGGATCGAGTAAACGTAGGCGTGCAAAGTGACTTTCCACACCGAGCTGTTCAGGTGTCGCCGTCAATAACAACACGCCCGGCGTATGTTCAGCCAGTTCTTCGACCAGATCATAACGGTCATTACCGCCATCTTCTTCACTCCACATCAAATGATGTGCTTCATCGACCACCAGCAAGTCGAAACCTGCTTCAAGTGCCTGTTCACGCAGATCTTCATGGTCGACCATCAAATCGACAGAGGCAATAATTTTTTGTTCGGTCAGGAATGGGTTCTGTTCAGGATCATGTTCTTTGATCGACGCAGTACGGGTTAAGTCAAACAGCGAGAACTCAAGATTGAAACGACGGCGCATCTCGATCATCCACTGATATTGCAGTGAATCCGGCACTAAAATCAGGATACGTTCAGAACGGCCAGTTTTCAGCTGTTGATGGATGATCAGACCCGCTTCAATAGTTTTACCCAGACCCACTTCATCGGCCAGTAATACACGCGGTGCAAAACGCTGACCAACTTCATGCGCAATATAAAGCTGATGCGGAATCAGACCGACACGTGAACCCACCAGACCACGCAGTGGACTGCTTTGCATATTGGCCTGCATCAGCAGTGCTTCAATACGCAGGTCATACCATTCTTTATAATCGACCTGACTGGCCAATAAACGGTCTAAAGGCTTAGACAGCTGGATGGTTGCACCAATGCGGGTTTCATTCAGCGATTTACGTTCTTCAGTTCTATCTTCCAGAGTACGAACAACATGATAACGCACCACGCCATTCCGGTCTTCAACGGATTCTACAATCCACTTGGTCCCTTCCTGATCCTGTAATTCATCTTTCACATTAAATACGATACGAGATAAGGGTGCATTGCTGCGTGCATAGACGCGGGTTTCATCGCTTTTCGGGAATAAAATGCTGACCGACCGCTCATCAACATCAATAAGAACGCCTAAACCGAGTTCTGTTTCAGTATCTGATAACCAACGTTGACCAATAGCAAATTGCTGCAATTTTTCCACCTTTATCTTAAGTACAAGATTATGAATATTAGGCTCAATCACGAAACGTCATTGGAGCAAAATTCCACACCTTCAAGCAATGTATTTTGACATAAAGCCCACTAAAAAGTGAGCATAATTCACGCCGATTAAAGAAGTATTTCCTAGAACGGCGCCGGACAATAAAATTCGACCAACTGCTCTGTTTGAGGATGATAAAAACTCAAACGTTCCGCGTGTAAACATAGACGTGAGCTGAGCTGTTGCTGTTCGGGTGTCGCATATAAGGTATCGCCAATAATCGGATGTCCGAGATATTGCATATGCACCCGTAGCTGATGAGAACGGCCGGTAATTGGGATCAGTTTCACCCGGGTCACAGGCTGTACCTGAATATTAAAATGTTCAATCGCCTGCCAATGCGTGATGGCCGGCTTATGATGTGTGGGATCTGCGATATGTAAGGGCGGACGGCTTGGATCATATACCACCGGCACTTCAATAGTGCCTTCACCTTCTAGTTTACCGGCAACCACAGCCTGATAGGTTTTATCGGTCTGGCGTTCCTGAAACTGGCGGGAAATGGTTTTTTGTCCCCATTTAGTCAGACCAAAGGCCAAAATGCCGGATGTATCGCGATCCAGTCGATGAATCAGTAAAGTTTTGGGTTCTAGTTTGACCAGACGGTTGATCAGGCAATCTTGTAAGTCTTCTGTTTTACCGGGAACTGTGAGTAAACCTGCAGGTTTGTGGATGACCATGAAATCGTCATCACGATGTATCAGATGTTCGGTTAGAAAATTACTCAAAGTTCAATCCCAGGCTGATCGCGAAAAACAAGGCGGCAATGATAGAAAGCTTAGCCAATAATTACAATGCGCATTTATGTAAATGACGATGAAATTTCCGATTTAGCGCATAAAAATGCTCAATCGCAGCACATCAACCTGAGGATTTTAAAATGAAGCCTGCCAATTCATGCAAAGACGGATGCTTTAGCACATCTTCATAACGGATATTGGCACCATGTGCACGCCATATACCGATCAGACTCACCATCGCTACCGAATCCAGACCATAATTTTTTAAGTCGACATAGGGATCAATTTCCAAAGCATCCATATCCAGCTGTTCTGCGACGGCCAACATAATGCCTTTGGTCGACAATACATATTCGGAAGATGCGCTTAAATCCCATAAGCGGGTCAGGCTATAGGTATTTAAGTGATGTATCCCCTGTGCCGAAATATTTTCGATCCATTGAATATGCTGATCTTGATTCGCCAATAAAATCACATCATCGACCACACCGATTTGATCCGTCACACTCATCAGATGCGGCAAAATCTGTTTCAGCATTGGCGTGACCTGACCGGCAAAAATGAGTTGTGGATGCATTGAGGCATATTCGCCGAGTTGCTGCATCCCCTGCATCAGGTCATCACCATATAAGTCAACAATCGGAATATCCAGCGCTTTGGCTTTATTGGTTAGTTGAATCAAATTCACCATGAGTCCACTCTCTTGTATGCCCTGTTGCATACGCAAGTTTTGCAATCCAACTAAAACCAAAACAGATTCATTTGATGCAAGCTGCCATTTGGCTTGGGATGGAGCAAGTTGGATTTTTTTGGGCATAGAGTACAGCATGGGAGGCTCTTATAAATACAAAATAGCATGATGATTCATGCTATTTTAGTTTAGCATTATTTGAAAAACACTTTGATTTCACAGAGGTTTATTGTTCTAATTTCGTATCATCGCCATTATGTTAAATGGCTTTAATTTTGCTTAGCCCTATATTCATTAAATGCTAGAAGCATTCCCTCTTTTTGTTCTGCGGAGGCATCTGGAAATGAATAAAATCTTTCATAATCTTTTCTAAATTGGCTGCTTTCAATTCTTTTAGCTAAGTCATCAATAAAACCTTTTCCTTGAGTCTGATATTGCTGAATCGTTTGTTTATCTAGGCAGATAGTTTTCGCCCAAGAAACTGCACTCATATTTATACAAACATTGAGGTATATATTTTCGCTATCCTCATATAGTTCCCAAAAATAAGGCTCTATTTCTATAAGTTGCATTTCACTAGTATTTCCAAACTTTTAATTATTTCTAAAATTAACATAATACACGTTATACGAAATTCTTTTGATTTCCTTTTTAAATTATAACTTTATTGTATATAGACAAGCCCACTCATTAGCGATTGGGCTTTTTAGTTGATATTTCACGTTCCACGCTTCATTTTGGTACAACTTTGAATGATTTTATTAAATTAAGCTGATCAATTTCTATTTTGGATTAGCTTTGCTTAGCCAAAAATTTCTCAATGGCTACCTGTGCAATCTCCGCATCTTCAAACGACTTCACACCCGACACACCCATCGCACCGACGAGCTGGCCTTGATACAGAATCGGTTCACCACCTTCCAACATTCCTGAAAATGATTTCATGGTCAGGAAGCCCATCTGCCCGCCTTTGATAATATCTTCAAATAACTTCGATGGACGGCGACTCATAGCGGAACATTTGGCTTTTTCAATAGCCAGATTTGCAGTCATTGGTGCTGCGCCATCCATACGCTTCACCGCCAGTAAATTTCCGGTTTCATCCACTACAGCAATACTGACATTAAAACTGTTCTGAATCGCATATTGATGAGCTTCATTTAATAAAAATTCCGCATCACTTAAAGTCAAATAATGTTTGGTTTTCATTGATCTATCTCATCCTTTAATTTATCAATTTCAAATCTTATGATGTCTAATCCAAAGAATGAAATAAGCCCGATCACTCGGGCTTATATTCCCTCTCCTTTTAGGAGAGGGTCAGGGAGAGGTCGAATTATCCTTTCATCTCAGCAAAAGTTTCTTTAGCCGCTTGAATCGTGTAAGCAATATCTTCATCACTATGAGCAGCAGAAATAAATCCTGCTTCAAAAGCAGATGGTGCAAGGTTTACGCCACGATTTAACATGCCATGGAAGAATTTACGGAACGCATCGACATCGCATTTCAGCATAGAGTCGAAGCTAGTAATATCTTCCTGATCGGTAAAGTAAAGACCAAACATACCGCCCACTTGTTGGGTCTTGAATGGAATGCCTGCTTCATCAGCAGCAGTTTGTAAACCGGCGAGCAATTTTTCGAGTTGTGCGGTTAATTTTTCATAAAAACCTTCGGTACGTAAATGCTTGAACATCTCGATACCGGCACGCATTGCCAGTGGATTACCCGACAATGTACCTGCTTGGTATACCTTACCCAGTGGTGCAATACATTCCATCACTTCACGCTTACCACCAAAAGCGCCCACTGGCAGACCTGCACCAATGATTTTACCTAAAGTGGTTAAATCCGGAGTAACGCCATAATGTGCTTGCGCACCACCCAAACCGACACGGAAACCGGTCATTACTTCATCAATGATAAACACTGAACCATGTTCATCACAGACATCACGAATCGCTTGCAGGAAACCGTCAATTGGTTTCACCAAGTTCATGTTGCCTGCGACTGGCTCAACAATCACGCCGGCAATTTCCGAACCAAATTTGGCAAAGCATTCTTTTAAAGTCGCGATGTCGTTATATGGAAGTGTCAGCGTATGTTTTGCAAAATCCGCTGGCACGCCTGCCGACGTCGCTTCCCCTTCACCACTGGTCAATAAACCTGAACCGGCTTTTACCAATAATGAATCCGAATGACCGTGATAACAGCCTTCAAATTTTACAATCTTGTCACGGCCAGTATAACCACGCGCTAAACGAATCGCGGTCATGGTCGCTTCTGTACCTGAGTTGGTCATACGAACCAGCTCAATCGATGGCATGATCTCGCAGATAATGTCTGCCAGTGTGGTTTCATGAACTGTGGGCGCACCAAAGCTCAAACCGTCTACTGCGGCATCCTGAACCGCTTTAATAATCGCTGGATGCGCATGACCCAAAATCATCGGCCCCCATGAACCTACATAGTCCACATAACGTTTGCCATCGACATCATACAGATACGCACCTTGGGCTTTTTCGATAAAGACCGGCGTCCCACCGACACTATTAAATGCGCGTACAGGTGAATTGACGCCACCCGGGATATGTTTATTGGCTTGTTTGAACAATTGTTCTTGCTTTGGAGATAAGCTCATGAAGGCACTCGACTCAAAATTAAATCAATCAAAAAATTTTATGCTGTAGCTTGAAAAAGCGCAGACCATTCATCTAAACGTTCAGGAATGGCATTCATAGGAAGTCCCAATATATCACTAATCACCGCGCAATAATCCGCACCTGACTCAATGACATCCTTTGAATTTTCAACCGTTAAACCACCAATGGCACAGAGAGGCACGTTCAATTTTTCTTTGGCCAGTTTTAAGGTTTCAAGACCAATATTACCCGCTTCAGGTTTACTATCAGTCGCATAAATTGCTCCAAATGCCACATAATTCGCACCATCGGCAATGGCCTGTTTAGCCAGCTCAAGTGAGTTATTACAGCTACGGCCAATCAACACGCCTTTAGGCAAACGCGCAACAGCGTCGACAATCGAACCATCATCCTGGCCTAAATGCACACCCACACCGTATTTAACCGCCATTTCCAGATCATCATTAATCACGAAAGGTACGCCATATTCAGCACACATAGCTTTCATATATTCGATTTCGTAAATTTGATCTTCTTTCGCCACTTTTTTACGGCGATATTGCAAGACCGCAACACCACCATTGGCCATAGCACCTTCCAACTTCGCCATTAAAAGTTCTAATGGATCATCATTGGTAATTAAATATAAACCGCGCATCTTGCTCGCCACTTGCTAGGATGGCTCTATTATAGGCATAACTCGGTTTAATTGCCGCAGTCCTGCTATTTCTGAGACCAAGCAGCAGTAGATTTGCAGTTTTTTAGCACAATTTATCAGTTAAATCTTAAATATCACCATTTTCAGGGATATACGGACTTTCAAATCTGCGTTTTAATGGCCTTATAACAATAATTATAACGTGTTAATGCTTACGCCCTCCGACAAACGCTTTTAGGATTTTGCAGATAACTTGGTGGAGAAGTTGCAAAATTCTAAGAGCGATTTTTTTTGTCTTTTTTTCGCCTGGTTCAAGCGTACTCAAATTAATTAATATTAAAAATACCCATTTTCAGGGATAGCCCAATCGGCACGAAGCATCTTAAATAGCCTTAGACACAGAAAATAAACAGAAAAATAAATACCTGTGTTGGTAATACCCGATCCTTTCTGGTTTTGAGGCATTCGTTTGTGGGGAAACGTTTCAAAGCCAGAAAGGATCTTTTACTTTCAGCACAAATCCACATGAATTCTTCTATGAATATTTACACAATAGCATGAGCAAAATCTTGAACATTTATTGGTAGCAAACAGGCATAAAAAAAGCCCGGAGAAGGTCGCTCCAGGCTTGGAAAACTGATGTATTAATTAAAATATAATGGTTGATCAAAAAACCTAATCTGCAATACCATAATTATTAGAATAATAATTCTAGACTTGCAAGGCTTTTATCGAAATTTCATGCTTTAAGTGGGCACATTCCGATAAAAGTCATTCTGGCTTAACTGGAAATTTTATCGTATTTAAGGTCGATCAGACTGATATTACCACGCAGGACATCGGCAAACATGCGCCAGTCCGAGATAAAGCTATATACAGGCTGTTTGAAGCTGGCTGGTTTATTGCGCTCAAAGATAAAATGACCGACCCAGGCACAGGCATAGCCCGAGAGTAAACCATATGCAAAATATCGCGGCTTGCCTTGACGAATGGCTTTGGCAAAACAGTATAAACCGATGCTACTGCCGGCCACGTGCAGACGGCGGCTAATAATATGCCGATGCTCAGTCAAATAGAAGCGATAAAATTCATGATAGTTCTTAATCGGCATCTGGGGCTGAACCATCACCTCATTCTTACTTTCTGGTTGTACTTGTACATTCATCTGTCATCATCCTGACGTTTTTTGTTTTACCTTAGCGTATATTTTAGCCAAATAACAGCCTTTTGATGCGCGCTTCAATGCATCTTGCACATCCCCGTGAAGGCCTGAATCCGATCGTTTTAGCCTAAAATGAACCGATGAAATCTAAGTTTCAAACTTCTGTTTAAGCTTTTTATGCTCAGTCAAGTCTTACATGCATTTTGATTTTGGTTACAATCTGCTGCGCACAAATCTAAAAATATAATTGCGGCTACTGTCCGCCTCATTTTAAAACCTTATTCAAGTGAAGATTCAGTACTTAATTGCACTGAACAGATAGGATGATCATCATGGTTGAAGTTGAACTCAAGTTCCAAATTCCTGTGGCACGACGCACTGCGCTGCTCAAGGCACTTGATCCGAAAAAGTCTCAACAGATCCAGCTTCAAGCCAAATATTATGATACTACCGACCGCCAACTGGCCCGGCATGGGGTGGCACTGCGTCAGCGTCTGGAAGGTACACGTTGGGTGCAAACGCTAAAAGCGGCCGGAAAAAGCCATATCGAACGCTTTGAACATAATCATGATCTAGGGAAATTAACCGCATCTCCTGAACTGGATTTAGATATTTATAAAAAATTTCCAGAAGCCGGGGCAATTCTCAGCAATGCGCTCGGCAATCAGTTCGATCAGCTACAACTCCAGTTTGAAACCGATATTGCCCGTACGTTAAGAGTGATTGACTATGAAGATACCCAGATCGAAGTCAGCCTGGATATTGGGCATATCCGCACACATGATGCCGAGCAAGAAGTACATGAAGTCGAGTTCGAGCTTAAAAATGGTTCAATTCAACATCTACTGGCGTTTAGTTTTGAATGGGTCAAGAAATACCAGCTCTGGCTCGATGTACGCAGCAAGGCTGAAATAGGCAATCTATTGGCCACTTCACAGCGCGTCAGTCCTGCGACCCTTAGCAAAGAATTTCAGATCAGCAAAAAAGACAGCGCCAGTAAAACCATGTACAGTCTGATTGCACAGCAGATGCAGCATTTATTGCCGAATATCGCGGCGATTGCAGCTCAGGTTGCAGAGCAGGAACATATTGATCAGGCACGACTGGCACTGGATCACTTATATCTGACCTTGCTGCTCTTCAAAGACTGGCATCCACAGCTTTCGGACAAATGGGCACATCAACTGGCGGCCTTTAAGCAGCAATTTGAACATTTGCAACATTTACAACATATGCAAAACAGCTTGGCCGGCTTCCTGCAAAATCCAACCACGGCAGAAAATCTGAGCAAAGATATTCTGTATGCGCAGGAGAAACTCGGCAATCTGGTCAAGTCTACCCAGAATGTGCATCATTATCTGGAATTACTGATGTTCAGTTTAAATGAAAATGAGCATGCCTCGCTGGACTTGAAAACTGCTGCTCAAACTACCTTGCAACAGCAATATAAAGCTTTGCAGGAACAAATGAACCAGACCGATATCACTGATTTTGAAAGTCTGGATCAATTGTCGGGCCGGATTCAGGAGCTCAAATTCAGCTTTCCGATTTTAACCACGATCTATGATGTCAAAAATTTGCAGAAATACAGCAAAGCGCTGAACGATGCTCAACTGGCAGCCAGTGAATATCAAACTTTGGCCTCTTCTGCAGTTTATATTCAGCAGACCGAGCTGGAAGCAAGTGACTGGTTTGTGCTGGGCTGGCTGACCGCCAAGCAGGAAGTCTATGCGCAGAAACTGCTTGAAGCGACCGAACAGTTCTTGGTCAGTCGTAAATTCCTGAAATAAACATATTGAAATAAAAATATTGAAATAAATATCACAAGAAAAACTCAAAGCACGCCTTCTCTGGCGTGCTTTTTTGTTGCAGAAGCACATCACACCCCTGCCGATCTTTGGGCTATATTAATCTATAAAACCAACATCGCGGAGGAATGACCCGATGGCAGAAATAGAACTCAAATTCCAGATTCCGCCACAGTCTCGTGTGCAATTTGAACAGGACATCCAGAAACTTCAGCCGACTCGGCATCGCCTGTGCGCACGCTATTTTGATACTGAAGCACAGCAATTACAACAACATCAGATTGCCCTGCGGCAACGTCTGGAAGACCAGCAATGGATTCAAACCCTGAAAGCAGCGACCGAACAACAATTTGAACGTTTTGAACTTGAGCATGAATTAAAAAGTCCTCCGGAACATTGTGATTTTCAGTTATATCGCAAACATAAACCGGCCAAAAAAATCCTGAAACAGGCGCTCGGTGATCTGGAGACACCGCTTATTCTGCAATTTGAAACAGATGTCGTACGGTATGTACTCACAGAAAGTCATCTGGACAGTAAGATTGAAATTGCCTTTGATGTCGGAGAAATTCGACACAATGATCAAGCCATCGATATTTATGAAGTCGAATTTGAGCTTAAATCCGGCCAGCTGAGTGAATTGATTGATTTCATTCAGCCCTGGGTTCAGCGTTATGCTTTGTGGCTGGATACACGGAGCAAATCGGAACGCGGTTATGCCTTATTACATGATGAAGAGAGTCTGCCAGTTCAGCATCAGCTTCCCTTAGTGCTTGAACAGAAAGATCAGATCAGTACGATTTTACAAAAAATTGTCGCCAACTGTCTGGCTCATCTTTTCCCAAATGCGACGGCGATTGCTGCCGAAAATTATAATAGTGATCATGTGCATCAGGCACGTGTTGCGATTCGACGTTTGCGCAGTGCTTTTAAAATTTTCCAGTCCGTGACTGAACATGTACAGCCAGAATGGCCGGAACAGCTGCGGGATATTTTTCAGCAACTGGGTTCCACCCGAGATCGCGATGCCCTGGCAGAAAGCCTGATTCCACAACTGGAAAAAGCAGGTTCACCCTTACTGAAATTACCACCACACCGACAAAAACAACCAGATATCAGTGCGCTGTTCAGAAGTCCTGCCACAGTAGAATTAATGCTGCAACTATTCAGCTTTAGCCAAGAAAATACAGAGGGTAAAGCCAAGTCTTCGCATAAAATTTTGTGTAAAGGCCTGAGCAAGCTGCATCAGCAAATCTGTCAGGATGCCGAGAACTATCAAGAACTGGATATTGAATCCCGGCATCGCACACGCAAACGGGTCAAACGCTTACGCTATAACGTAGAATTCTTGCAAAGCTTATTTCCTGAAAAAGAGGTTAAAGCCTATCTAAAAGCCTTAAAACCCTTGCAGGAAAGTCTCGGGCATTATAATGACCTATTTGTAGCAGACGAATTATTTAGACCTTATGTCAAACAACAGGCCAAGGCCTGGTTTGTGCTAGGCTGGATAAGTGCGGAACAGCAGCGTTTGTCGAACGAAGCAGCAGAGCGTTTACAGCAGTTTGCAGAAAATACCAAGCCCTTCTGGTAAGACCGGGCTTGGTCAAACTGTGCTA
The DNA here is from genome assembly GCA_963516025.1 of Acinetobacter lwoffii. Taxonomy (GTDB): domain Bacteria; phylum Pseudomonadota; class Gammaproteobacteria; order Pseudomonadales; family Moraxellaceae; genus Acinetobacter; species Acinetobacter lwoffii_R. Next base: position 10,500 of record CAUPZU010000018.1, on the reverse strand, counting down.
GCGATATTTGCCGAATACTTTCCAGGTATTATTGTCTGCCAGAGGATCGTTATAACTGTCGCTGCGTTGCTTGCGTGGCTTATCGCGTGCATCGACCAGTTCAAAATGTGGCTCAACACTCAGCACAATCCCATTCACATAAAAACGGGTGCGCGTATATTCGCTCTGGCCATGCTGAAACACATAAGTGCGTAAATCCACAAATTCACGGTGTGCCACCAAAGCTGCAGTATCGTCACTATCAAGCCACTGCCGCATGGCTGCAATCTGCTCGGGTTCGAACTGGCCGCATTTTTCGATCAGGCTGGCGACCCCACGAAAAGTTTTGGATTCCTTGGCGCGGGTTTTATTAATGCGAATCCGGTCAACATGAAAATAAAACAGCGGCAAGTTTAAATGACTCGGCAGATGGATCGCATCCAAGATTTCATCTTCCATAAAAGGCTGAAACAGATCCTGTGCCCTTTCAATCAGCCCGAGCCACTGGCTATAGTATTCATCTACCTGTGACTGGCTGCCATAATAAATCGGTAAGCCTTCAACATTGGCTAGATTTGCCGGTGGCCAAATATTCTGGCGCAATAAGGCAATATCACTTTTTAGGCTTTGTACTGCAATCGCATCCTGCATGGCATTCACTTTTATATGCTTAGGCTATTTTTTAGATTAAGGCAAAGGTTTAGTTTCTGCAAGGCTTTGCCTATAATTAACGATTGAGATTTTAGTGTTAGGAACAAATTCATGGTTCAAAAGATTGAAGCAACCGATGTAACCGAAGAAGAAGCGTTAAATGCGGCATTCTTTGAACGTGCTGATGAATTTATTCAACAAGCCAACGAGTTTTGTCGCGTAGAAAAAGGCTCACAGGAAAAACCGAGCGATAAGCGCGGTCAAGTCAGTGCGGCGATGTTATTTGGTACTGCCCGTTTCAATACCTGGGTGGCAGCGAATAACTTTAAAGATGGGAATGAAATGCGCGATGCCAAAGATCAGGTCATGTCTTATATCTTGCAGCAATTTCAAATGATGCTGGAAGATAACTATGATGAATACTGTGAACAGTTCGAAAACTATTTACGTTTCCGTCACAATGAAGAGTTTCATGCCAACAAGCATAACCATGATCACAAGCATGATCATTGATTAAAATACGAAAAGCCCCGCGGGGCTTTTTTTATTTGCTGTCATTTATCATATTGACTTTAAAGTGATTTAAGCACTATATAAATTGAATAATAAATAAACGAAAACAAGGCATAGTATGCAGCAACTTCCCTTCCCGATCATTGACCCTCATATCCACCAATGGGATCCGTACAATACCCCACATGCGGCAGCGCTAGCGGTAAAGCTGTTCGGCAATCATCCCAAATTACTAGACAGAATGGTTCGACTGTTGAAACCTAGAGACGTCATTGAGACCATTGGCCTGACACAGCACCTGACTGCACCTTATCTGCCTGCAAATTACAAGAAAGATGCAGGACATTATGAAATAGAGCAGATTGTGCATGTTGAAGCCAGCTGGCATGACCATAAAGGTACGGGTGTGGTAAATGAAACCCGTTTTATCGCTGGGCTTCCTTTTGATCAGCACACTATCCAATTGGGTGGAATTGTCGCCACGGCGGATCCGCGGCAGAAAAATTTTAAACAGTTGATTCAATTGCATCGCGAAGCTTCTCCCAAGTTTCGGGGCATCCGTAAAATGGCTGCAGTACATCCAGATAAAGGGATTCATGCCTGGACCGATGAACCGCATCTCTATCGCAACACAGATTTCCTGAAGGGCTTTGAAGAACTGGCCAGGCAAGATTTAAGCTTTGATGCCTGGGTGTACTCTACCCAGATTGCGGATGTTACTGCGCTGGCCAAAGCCTTTCCAAACACCCCTATTGTGCTGGATCATCTGGGTACGCCCGCAGGTTTATTTGGCAAAGTGGGCAAAGCTACAGGCAAGACCGAACAAGATCGCACCCAGATATTTGCAGACTGGAAAGATCAGTTGGCAGAACTGGCCGAATGCAAAAATGTATCGACCAAAATGTCTGGTCTGTTTATGCCAGTCTTGGGACATGATTTTCACACGCAGAAACGGCTGGCAAGTAAACAGGAATTAGTGGAACGTGCCGCACCCGTGATCCAGCATACTTTAGACTGTTTTGGTTCTGGGCGCGTGATGTTTGCATCCAACTTTCCAATGGACAGTGTCAGTAGCTCACTCACCAACATTATTGATGCCTTTAGCGATATTGTGCAGGACTACAATGAAAATGCCTTAAAGTCGATTTTTTATGAAAATGCTAAACGTTTTTATCGACTTTGAGTAGATGAGGACATGCTAAGTTGGATAACAGATTCCAGTCTAAATACGCCTTCAGGCAAAGGACTATGTATTTTACTCACTATTATTTCAAGCTGGATAACGTCTTATTATTATCAAATGGTGATCCATCATTTTTTTGATCGAGATATTGCTTTCGTTTCAGCTTTGATTGGCTGTGGAATATTGATTTTTCTTCTTATTGTATCTGTTTGGAGTCTGCCCCTATCTATCCTTGCGGGCATAATCGGAGGGATTATTTTTAGCCATAGAGCAACCTAGAGCATAAAACTAAAATCAAAAATCCCCTCACTTGAGGGGATTTTTTATCAACACTACGATGTTTTAACTTGCTTACCGTACTGATCAGCCATCACTTCAACCAGCTGATCCGGCTTGATGTATTTTTTAATCATGGTATCAATATCGGCTTTACTCAGTTTAGCAATCGCCTGATCACGTTTTTCCCGGTAAACCAGATTACGGTCTTTTTCCAGCTGTGGAATCAACATAGTGTGAATACGGCGATCATCTTCGAGTGCAGTTAAACGCTGTTTCAAGATACTAGCTTTTGCCGCTTCGACTTCCTGTTCAGTCACGCCACGTGTCAGCAGTTCATTGAGTACCTTATGCACTGCCTGAGAAACCTGTGCGGATTTTCCAGCCGTATAATTGGCACTAATCATCATTGCACCCACATCTGCCCATTCATCGAGTTGCATATCTGCACTAAAACCATAGACTAGTGCATTTTTCTCGCGTAGTTCTTGTGCCAGTCGTGACGATAACTGTGAATCACCCAGAATATATCGAAATACCTGTAATGCAGGTGCATCGGCATGATCTGCGCCGACCGGCATGCTCATGAATGCCTCATAACTCCCGAATTCACGCTGCTCAGACAACGCATGAATTTTCTGGGCTGGATAGCTTCGATATTCCGATTTCAGACGCTCATAAGGCTGTGTAGCTTTCCAGTCTGAGAAACTGTTTTTCAGCGTTTTTTGCATCGATTTTGGATTAAACTCACCTGTGACCGCTATTTGCGCATGCTGGGTTTTTAAAAACTGCTGATACAGTGCCATAACCTGTTCGCGAGTCGCTTTCTGATACTGTTTTTTGGCCAATTCCGGCTCGAAATGAAAACGCAGATCGCCAGGCTGATAGATCTCGAGAGTTCGCGCTATCGTCAAGCTCGACACGGTATCTGGTTCAGTGTAAGGACGATCCAGACTGGATAAAGTTTGACTCTTGATCAAGTCAAACTGGCTTTGCTCAAATGCCGGCGTTTTCAGTACATCAACCACATACTGGAAAAACTCTTCAAACTTTTCTTTTTTGGCGCTGATCTGCAAGGTCAGGCCATTGCCGGATGCACTGGCAGTCGCCGAACCGCCTACTTCAATAATTTTATCGGCAATCTGCTGCAAGCTTTGGGTTTTCGATGAGCGCAACATTAAATAAGCGGTCAGATCAAGAATCTCGCCTTTATTCATCAGACTTTGAGCGGTACCAAAATCCAGTGAAATTGTGGTATAGACTTTATCATCGCGTGTAGTCGTCGGAAACAGCGCGTATTTAATGCCATTTTTCAACTTGCCACGCTGAATCTGTTTGTCTTTACTATGCAAATACTGTTTGGACTGCTGTATATATTGTTTTACTTCAGCCTGATAGACACTGACATCTTTCAGAGGCTCTTCTGTTTCAGCCTGCTGGTCCAGGGTTTTTGCCGGTGCTTCTGTTTGTGCCAGTTCCTGCGCTTTTTTCTGATCTTCCGGGGTAGGTAAAATATTGCCAGAAATCCGGTATTCAGGTCTTAAAAAACTCTTATAAACCTGATTGACCTGATTCACATTCAGGTTTTGAATCGCGTTCAGATCTTTAAAATACTGGCTCCAGTCACCCGAATACGTCACTGCATAATCGCTTAAACGCGAACCCAAAGCAGTCGCACTATTTTTAATATTGTCGGCCTGATTTCGGGTCAGATTTTTAGCCCGATTTAATTCTGCTTCGGTAAATGGCTGGCTCTGTTCGACGCCTTGAATCAGCCCCTGCTCTATCGCCTGTGCCTGATGATTCGGGGCATAGATTGCCCCCATAAACACCAGATTAAAGTCTTTATCCAGCCAGGTGCTGGATTGCACCGCAGTCGATTTTCCAGTTTCCACCATATTCTGATAGAGATGTCCACTTGGCTGCAAAGTATAGAGCGTTGGCGAAACAGCCAAAGCCGTTTTAATGCTTTCTTCGGATTGATTCAAATAAAGATTAAACTTGGCCAAATCACTGCCTTTCTTTACTGTAAATTCACGCTGTTTGATTTGCTCTAGTTTAAGCGCTGGGACTTTCACTTGCGCTGGTACATTTCGGGATTGAATCGGACTGAAATGCGTATCCAGCTGTTTTAACACTTCGGCCTTGTCAAACTTGCCTGAAATCACCATAAAGGCATTATTCGGTGCATACCATTGACGGTAAAAACGGTTCAGCTCCTGCATATTGATAGATTGCAGCTCATTTAGGTCACCAATTGGCAAACGGCCTAAATACTGATTGCCATAAGCAGATTTAAACACCTGATCGATCAATACTGAAAATGGCTGATCCAGACGAATTTCACGCTCGCGTTTTACAATATCAATTTCAGTCGGTACATATTTTTCCTGAAGCACCAGTTTGTCCATGCGTTCGGCTTCGAGAAAAATGACTTCACTTAATGCTGCTTTTTCAGGACGGATCACATTAGTATATTTGGTTGAGTAATAGTCGGTACTGGCATTGGTCATCAAGGTATATTGATCCAGTCGACGCTGGAATTCATCCCCTTTGACATTTTCTGTGCCTTTAAAGGCCAAATGTTCCAGCAGATGCGCCAGACCGCCCTTGCCTTGAGGATCATTCAGGGAGCCGGTCAGATAGACCGTATTCATAAAAACTTTATTTTCTTTATCATTCGGTGCCAGGATAATGCGCAGTCCATTATCCAGTCGGTATTCTTCAACATTTTGTTCCGTTTTCACCAAAACAGGTTGTGCAAAACTCAGTGCACTACAGCCAGACAATACAATCGCCAGACTTAAATTTTTATAACGTAGCAACATTCTTCATCCAAATTATAAATATAAATTTTTATTCGCGCCCTTCTTAGAGAATGATTCTTTTTCTGAATAATCTATTCCAAGCCGGACCATCAAAATAACATGCCGCCTCACCTGACGACATGTAGTTCTATGTAATTAAAAAATTAAAGATAAATTTCAGCTTGCATATATAATTTTCCATAACCGGAAATTTCAATTCGATCCTGATCTTGCAAGGCACAATATAGCACCCCACCACGCGCTGATGCCTGATAGGCGACCAGTTCATTTTTACCCAGTTTTTCGGCCCACAGCGGTGCAATTCCGGTGTGAATTGAACCTGTTACCGGATCTTCATTGATTCCATTACTCGGTGCAAAATAACGTGAAATACAATCGTATTGGGTATCTTGTGAAGTGATCGCGACGTCTAAATAGGTATTCTGAGCAGTAATGGCTGTACGCTTGCCATTCAACTGTTTTAACAGTTCAAAATCAGGTGTTTCATCCAGCACATCCTGTACCGATTCATATTCAACAATATAGCCCTGCGCGTTCAGATAAACCTGTTTAAACGGTTTGCTCAAGGCCTGTCTTAAAGCTTCAGGATATTCAGCAACTGGCTCTGCACAACGAACTGGAAAGTTCATTCTGATCTTGCCATCTGCATCCTGATTGACTACAAAAATGCCTAAGTCTTTTACATGAAAATGAATCGTTTTCCCCGTATCAAATTGATTGAATAGTACAAAGCTGCTGGCCAATGTCGCATGACCACAAAAATCCACTTCCTTGGTTGGCGTAAACCAGCGGATGGCATAATTATCGCTATCGATGACTTTAACAAAAGCCGTTTCGGACAGATTATTTTCCAAGGCGATATTTTGCATCAGACCATCTTCGAGCCATTCATCCAGCACAATCACGGCTGCAGGATTGCCTTTAAACAGTTCCGTGGTAAACGCATCGACCTGGTACATTTTCATTTTTTGAATTCCTGAATATAACGATCTCTAGTTTAAAAGCTTTTTTGCAAGAATGAACTTGAATATGTTAATGATCTCATTAATCTGGCCTAGTAAATAAATAGAGCAAATGGTGCTGCATGACAAACTCCCATATTCAAAGCGTTCCCTTAGAAAAAGCTTATCGTCTGATTACCCATGGCCCTACTGTACTGGTATCTGCTCAAGATCAGCAGGATACAGATGTTATGGCAGCAGCCTGGGCATGCGCATTGGAATTCAGCCCCGCAAAAGTGACTGTGGTTCTGGATAAAAGCACCAAAACCCGAAATATTATTGAAAATTCAGGTTATTTCGCGCTGCAAATTCCAACATTGAAACAACTGAATATGGTCTATCGTCTGGGTACGCAGAGCCTGCATGATGTGCCGGACAAACTGGCACAATCCGGAGTAGAACTATTTCATTTTCCTGATGCTGATATTCCTGTAGTACAAGGCTGTGCGGCCTGGATACTCTGCGAGCTGATTCCTGAGCCGCATAACCAGCAAATGCATGACCTGTTTATAGGCAAGGTGATTGCAGCCTATGCCGATGATCGGGTCTTCCGCGACGGCCACTGGCATTATCATGAAGTGGATGAAGAGTGGAAAAGTATTCATCATGTAGCCGGCGGGCATTTTTACACCATCGGCAATGCGGTGAGCATTGATGATCCGGAATTATAAATTTTTCAAATTTGGAATAAATGAAAGTAATCGCGGATGATCAGACGATATCAACCAGCACCAGAGTATCCGAAATTATGCTACTTTATCTATAATCTTCATTTGATGTGATGTGCTATGACACCCTTTAAAATTCACTGTATTGATGTCCAGAATTCACTGCAAAATTATATCTGGTTGCTTGAACATACCGCGTCGCATCAGGTGGCTGTGATTGATCCAACCGAAGCAGAATTGGTACAAGACTATTGTGCCGAACACGGTTTAACTGTAAGTCAAATCTGGCTGACTCACTGGCATAAAGATCATATTGGCGGTGTGCCGGGTTTAATTCAGGGGCAAAATTTGCCCGTGTATGGACCACGGGCAGAATTAAGCAAAATTCCGTTTATCACCCATCCGCTTGGGCATGAAGAACATTTTAATTTTCATGGAATAGATATCCAGGTGATTGCTGTACCCGGGCATACCCTCGGCCATATTGTGTATTTTATTGATGCTATTGATGTGCTGTTCTGCGGTGATACCTTATTTGCCATGGGCTGTGGCCGGGTTTTTGAAGGCACCTATTCACAGATGTATCATTCTCTGTCCCGTCTGGCCGCCTTGCCACCGCGCACCCAAGTCTATTGCACCCATGAATACACCTTATCGAATGCCCAGTTTGCCAAGCATGTCGAACCAGACAATCCAGCGATTCTGGAACGCTTCGAGCAGATTGAGCGTTTGCGTATGGTAGGCCAGTGCACGCTGCCAAGTAGTATTGAAGATGAATTGCAAACCAATCCTTTTCTACGTGCAGAAAGCGTGGAAGAATTCCAGCGCTTAAGAACTCTCAAAGATCAGTTTTAAACGGGATTCAAAGCTGAAGATCAATCTTCAGCCGACTCACTTTTTTTTCATTTGCGATGCATAGAATGTCATTGAAAGGCACGTACAACTTTTACACAAGTCGGAGTAAGTTGAACCTCCATCTAAAAAATGTCTTTCTGTGCCATTTTTCCTTTCTTATAATCAACCACGTCCCCTATTTTTTAGGAACCAATTTCAGTTCTAACATATGAAATAATGACTCACAAAAAATAGGATGATGTTTATTAAAATTAAATAAATTCACGGAACATTGCTTAAATAATCAACATGGAACCTAATAAATTATTTAAAAAGCCCAATTTACTTGAATTGGGCTTTTAAAAAACTATAAAGATATGATTTATATATAATAAAAAATAGAATTTCGGATAACGTGTATTATGTTAATTCTAGAAAATCGTAATAGGATAATAAAAATCTATATTGTTTTAAGAAAACTCTCTTATGATTAAATCTCTATAGTTCTTTTAATATTTGCTATGTATCAAAGAATCAAACAATGGGCTAAATCAATTAAAAAAGATATCTTGGTTGTTTGGCTTATTGCAAAAGACAAGCGAACGCCCAATTCTATAAAGTTTTTAGCTTTAATTATTGCTGCCTATGCCTTCTCACCAATTGATTTAATTCCAGATTTTATTCCCGTACTTGGGTATTTAGACGATATTATTGTTGTACCTTTAGGTATTTTATTAGTTATCAAGCTTACCCCACAAAACATTATAGATGATTGTAGAATTCTTGCAGAAACCTTAGTTGAAAGGCCTATAAACCGTTGGGGAGCAGGAATTATTATCCTGATATGGCTTGTAATATTGGGATATTTAACCATGTACTTCATGAACGATTCACTGTCTATACTGTCTATTTTTGACAAGTGAGATTTAAATACCCTCTCTCATTTGCACCCATTTAATATAATGGGCATTATTCAAAATTAAAATGTAAACCAAAATAGAAATAAAATGTCTGCTTTCAGAGCATGACATTAGTTCTGTCGTACAAATTTAAAAGTGACATTGGCCATGTCGATCCCGAATGATGATATGTAGGATAGCAGTAACTAGTTTCTTGGATTCTATTTACTAAAACTGACAACGTATCTGTCGCCTAAAGCCATGTTAAAGAATCTGGTTACTTTGTGCATAAGCATCCAGTTCACCTTGAGTCACGACACGCACCGCCTGCATTTCATCAATACGTACCAGTAGCAAGCCACCTAAAGCAGGCTGATAACGACGGGCACTGCCGAAAGGCGTATAGGCCACTTTCGACTGAATACTAAAGCTCAACCAGTCTTCATGTCCCAACATCACAGCAACCGGATCAAGTCCCTGCTGCTGCATTAATTCAATTTGCTGATTCACATAGTCTTCAATGGTTAATTCAGTCATGGTGCGGGTATTCAGTTTGAGAATTACATTTCAGACAGTATAAAGCATGCAAATCGAGCTGAAGATCAGAAAACCAGCAGCCGGTATTCTTTTAATAAATAAGTCGATTGGATTTTAATTTTCTCATTGTAGATCTGAAATTTTCTATTTCATACGGTTGATAAAATCATAAAATAATCTGAATCACCAGCAAGTGATTGAATTGTAGGATTAATTATCATAATTTATAGCTTATAAAAACTTAATATTTAGTTACAACCTATTCAATATGATAAAAATCATTTACTTAACGCTTAAATTGATTTTTTCTTAATCATCCGATGTTCACTATATATCCAAATTCATTTAAATTAATTTAAATAAAGGCATTTGCCCTTTAAAAGATAATTTTTCACCCTTATTTAAGATTTAACAATGATGAAGGAGTGATCTCGTGAAAAAAGTGGTTAAAGCGAAAAATTTGATTGCATTTCGACTATGGTTAGAAAAATTGGGATATTCGGTACGCACCCTGGCCGATGATCGTGGTTTCAGTTTCAGCTTCAAGAAAGAATATGGCCTGGTGACCTGTGATCTGGCAGGTAATGCCCTGGCACTACAACTAGGCGAGGAGTTTGAAGATCATTTAAAAGCCTGATTGCTTCTATTTAAGAGCAGAAAAATAAATTAATCTTTCCACTGATTCAACAGCGCTATTCTCCAGTTATTCAGCCCATTTCGATGGGCTTTTCTTTGTTTAGTAAATTTCAGGCAATAAAAAAGCAAGGCATTCGCCTTGCTTTAATATGATGGTGGGGACGGAGAGACTCGAACTCTCACACCTCGCGGCGCTGGAACCTAAATCCAGTGCGTCTACCAATTTCGCCACGTCCCCATCAGGGTACCAACTTAGCGTTGGATTTCTTTCAAACTTTGGCAGAGGATCAAGGATTCGAACCTTGACGAACGGTTTTGGAGACCGTCATGCTACCATTACACCAATCCTCTACTTCCACCCAATATCCAGTTACCCAAATATCAATTGGTGGGGACGGAGAGACTCGAACTCTCACACCTCGCGGCGCTGGAACCTAAATCCAGTGCGTCTACCAATTTCGCCACGTCCCCAATGGCTGTGTATATTATAGAGAT
>CAUPZU010000017.1:0-68585 GCA_963516025.1 Acinetobacter lwoffii | reverse complement strand
AAACAGTTGTTGTACGAACTTCGAAAGAAGTGAGGATCGATTGATTCGATATTAAGCAAAACAGCTTGATTTAGTGAACGCTAAAGAACAAATGAGAGTATAATTAAGCACTGCTTAGTTCTACTCGCAAGAACTCAAATATACCTGTTAATGAATTCTATTTGGTAGAAAGCAAGGCAAAACGTAAGACCTAGCAAGTATCCATAAACAGTTGTGCTGGCGACCATAGCAAGAGTGAACCACCTGATCCCTTCCCGAACTCAGAAGTGAAACCTCTTAGCGCTGATGGTAGTGTGGGGTTACCCATGTGAGAGTAAGTCATCGCCAGCTCATTATTCCTAAAACACCCTCAAGCCAAGGCTTGGGGGTGTTTTTTTATGCGCGGGGTTTAGTCAAATAACTGTTGTTTATATGCTATTTCGACTGAAATATCACATAAAAATAAACTTGAGAGGCGTATACTGAACCGGTCTAAGGAGCGGATATGTCCCCAAATTTATCTTCAAGCCATATTGAATATGAGTCATCTGCCTTTAAAGCGGTTTTGTTTTCCTTGTTTCTGGCTGGATTTGCAATTTTTTCATCATTGTATTGTGTACAGCCGATGATGCCGATTCTGGCAGACTATTTTCATATCTCTCCTACGCAAAGCAGTTTTCCACTTTCATTTTCTACCATTGCATTAGCTGTTGGCCTGATTTTTACTGTACTCATTTCTGACCGTTTTGGCCGTAAGCCGATTATGGTCTGGTCTTTATTTTCGGTTGCAGTATTGTTGTTGCTGAGTGCTGTATTGCCAGTCTGGTCAGTGTTTCTGGCGACCCGGGTGTTAATAGGTTTAACCGTAAGTGGCGTGGCCGCAGTGGCGATGACCTATATTGGGGAAGAGGTGGCCGCGAAAGATGTTGGTTTTGCCATGGGACTCTATATTTCTGGAACTGCAATTGGCGGTATGAGTGGCCGTTTGATTGCAGGAGTATTGGGGGATTTTATTTCCTGGCAGTCAGCGACTTTAATCATTGGACTAATTAATCTCTGTATTGCGACAACCTTCTATTTCTTATTGCCTAAATCCAGGAATTTTCAAGCTTATCCTATTAAGTTGAGCCGCTTTATTACTGCGTTTCAGCATAATTTGAGTGATCCCAAGCTGCGAATCTTGTTCTTGCAAGGTTTCATCCTGATGGGCTGTTTTGTTTCAGTCTTTAATTATCTCAGCTATCGCCTGATTCAGGCACCTTTTGAGCTGTCGCATGTCTGGATTGGGCTAATTTCGGTTACCTATCTGGCAGGAATCTATAGCTCACCTCGTGCTGCGCGCTGGAGCCAGAAGTCTGGACGCTTTCAAGTGCTGGTGGCCATGCTTGCCAGCATGCTACTAGGATTAGTGTTGATGCTGGTCAACAGCTTGATGCTGATCTTTATTGGTCTGCTCATTTTTACCTTTGCATTTTTTGCTGCACATTCCACGGCCAGCAGCTGGGTATCTGTGCAATCTTTACAGTATCGTGCTGTAGGATCATCACTCTATTTATTCTGCTACTATCTTGGGTCCAGTGTCCTTGGCAGCTCGAGTGGTCTGGTCTGGGAAAATACCGGATGGTTCGGCCTCAGTGTGTTCATCGGCATTATTTTGGTAATTGGTTTATTGGTAGCTCAAAAGTTAAAATCTCAAATAAGCAGGCTAGAAACAGAATAAGCATATATTCCTGATTAAGGTCTTAAAGCCAGTATTGTATAAATTATAATCAAGCAACCTCAGCCGAATTCATGCTAAAATGCTCGGCTTTCATCTTTGATCTATTTTTTGATCTTCCATCTGCCAGCCGAGAATTGCTAGCCATGTCTACTGCTTATACCATGCAGACAGCGCCTACAGCGTTGTTTGATTACGACAAATATTGGGCGTCATGTTTTGAACCTGCGCCATTTTTGCCGATGTCACGCGAGGAGATGGATAAACTCGGCTGGGACAGTTGTGACTTTATTTTAGTCTGTGGCGATGCCTATATTGATCATCCTTCATTCTGTTCAGGCATTATTGGCCGTACCCTAGAAGCGCAAGGTTTCCGTGTCGGGATTATTGCGCAGCCAGACTGGACCAATGTTGAAGCCTTCCGTGTATTGGGTAAACCAAACATTGCATGGGGTGTGACAGCAGGTAACATGGACTCGATGATCAACCGTTATACGGCAGATCGCAAGATTCGTTCAGATGATGCCTATTCACCAGACAATCAGCCAAACAAACGCCCAGACCGGGCGGCAACCGTATATTGCCAACGTGTACGTGAAGCTTATCCTGATGTGCCGGTATTACTGGGTGGTATTGAAGCATCATTGCGCCGGATTGCGCATTACGATTACTGGTCAGATAAAGTTCGTCGTTCAGTCTTGATGGATTCAAAAGCCGATTTGTTGATGTACGGTAATGGCGAACGCTCAATCACTGAAATTATGCATCGTCTGGCACGTGGCGAGAAAATTCACGAGATTACTGATGTTCGCGGTACTGCGTTCATTGTGAATAAACACAACCGTGCCTCTAAAGCCAAATTTGTTGAAATTGCATCGAATGATGTCGATGCCATTGGCCGTGTTGATCCAATTATTAACCCGTATGTCATGACTGAAGATATCGATGGTTGTGAGATTGAACAAGGGAAGGATTCTAGCCAGTATCAAGGTTTCCAAAAAGAACATGTCGCCAATCCGATTGTGCGAGCAGGGGATGACCTAGATCCTGATACGCAAATTGTGCAACTGCAACCGGCTTCTAAAGCGATTAAACATAAGTTACCGCCGCGTGAATTGGCCGTAATCCGTTTGCCTGCTTTTGAAGAAGTTGCTGCAGATCCAGTGCTTTATGCACATGCCAACCGTATTCTGCATCTGGAAACCAATCCGGGAAATGCGCGTGCTATGGTACAAAAGCATGGTGAACGTGATGTCTGGTTGAATGCACCGCCAATTCCGTTGACTACCGAAGAAATGGATTACGTGTTTGACCTGCCTTATGCACGTCTGCCGCACCCTGCTTATGGCAATGCACGTTTCCCGGCATTCGACATGATCAAGTTCTCTGTGAATATCATGCGTGGCTGTTTCGGAGGCTGTACCTTCTGTTCGATTACAGAACACGAAGGTCGTATTATTCAGAACCGTTCTGAAGAATCGATTCTGCGTGAAGTGGAAAAAATCCGTGATACGGCTCCAGGCTTTACTGGCATTATCTCGGACCTGGGTGGCCCAACAGCCAATATGTATCGTCTGGCATGTAAAGATCCTGAGATTGAAAAGAACTGTCGTAAACCGTCATGTGTATTCCCGGGCGTGTGCCAAAACCTGCATACCGACCATGCGCCATTGACGCAGTTATATCGTAAAGCACGTTCTTTACCAGGCATTAAAAAAATTCTGATTGGTTCAGGCCTACGTTATGACCTTGCGGTTTTAAACCCTGAATATGTCAAAGAACTTGTCACCCATCATGTCGGTGGTTACTTAAAAATTGCGCCTGAACATACCGAGAAAGGTCCACTCAATAAAATGATGAAGCCGGGTATTGGTACCTATGACCGCTTCAAGCAAATGTTTGATCGTTACAGTAAAGAAGCCGGTAAGGAACAATACTTGATTCCTTACTTCATCGCGGCGCATCCGGGAACTACCGATTACGACATGATGAATTTGGCGATTTGGTTGAAGAAGAATGGTTTCCGTGCCGATCAGGTACAGACCTTCTATCCTTCACCAATGGCGACTGCAACTACCATGTACTACACTGGTAAAAACCCGCTGGCGAAAGTGGCGCGTTATACTGAAAATGTCGACATTGTGAAAGGTGAGAAACGTCGTCGTCTGCACAAAGCTTTCTTGCGTTATCATGATTCAAACAACTGGCCGTTATTGCGTGAAGCCCTGAAAGAAATGGGCCGTCAGGATTTGATTGGTAACTCGAAACAGCATTTGATTCCGACTTATCAGCCTGCAGGCAGTACAGACGGTCAGTATCAATCGGCGCGTAAGAAAAACTCGACGGTTGCAGGTGATTCGCAAAAACGTACCGGTGAGCAAGGGAATCGTAGCAAGGCTGCACAAGCTCAGTCACGTCCTTCAAATACCAAGAAACGTCCTGAACGTGGGCAAATTCTGACCCAGCACACCGGTTTGCCACCACGTGAAACAGGCGATGCCAAAAAACCGTTTGGCGGGCCAAAGCCTAAAGCGAAGCCCAAATCACGTGCATAATTAATTTAATAAAAAGACACTTCGGTGTCTTTTTTTAGCTCTTGGGTAAAGTAACGTAGCCTGAGCTTGTCAGTTGAAAGTGTAAAAGAATATATTATTTGAATTAAATTCTTTAAAAAAGTGATATAAAAATAACACTTTGTCGGAATTGTCCTACAGTTGGGCAGATATGTATTGCGGGCAATTCCATGGATGTTTTAGAGTGCATTATCAGTACTTTAAATCCACTTTCATTGGCATCTAGAGAGATGTCACTTTAGGTAACACAGAATCGAGTTTTGATACCAGTTGTATGGGTATTTAAACAGATTGGTTGTTATATCTATTTAAAATAAAGCGTGGGTTTATACTGCACAACAATAAAACAAAAATGATTATAAGAATTCAAGGATTTAGGCATGACCACCTATATTATGATTGGGAGTTTCCTGCTCTTCTGTGTCGTGCTCATGGCATGGAAAAAGCTCGGAAATAATTCCAAACCACAAGACAGTGCGTTAAAGCAACGTGCTATTTTTAACCTGAATGAGCAATTGACCTTCACCCGTTTGAGGGAAGTATTACCTGAATACATCATTTTGGCACATGTTTCCTATGATGCCTTAATGACGACTAAATTTAACCGGACTCGACATAAGTACCGCAACCTGACTGCAGATTTTGTAATTCTGGATCAGCAGCATCAGATTCTAGCCGTGGTAGGAGTGGATGATCCCTTAATCTTAAAGCGTCCCCAGCAGACGGGTTTTCAGGATGCATTACTGACCATGGCCGGTTATCGGGTGATCCGTTACGATGATGTGCCGGAATATTATCAGTTGCGCCAGGACTTCTTGCAGGAGCAAGCGCAAATGCAGAAAATGCCCAAATATACAGTTAGCAATGATCTGAAAAAATATTATTTATATTCGGATTTAGAGCGCAGTAAAATCAAAGCTGTGGGCTAAAACAAAAAAGCATGCCAGAAGCATGCTTTTTTTATGAGTATCGATCTTGAAACATTATTCTGGTTTAACCGCCACGACAGTCAGTTCGACCAATACCCGTGGATCATAGAGTTTTGCTTCTACACAGGTACGAGGCAGCGCTTCGATATCAGCGACCCAGGCATCCCAGACTTCATTGAAGGCTGCATAATCTTTTTCAATGTCTTTCAAATAGATGGTTACCGACATGATGTGACTTTTGTCTGTGCCGGCATCTGCCAGAAACTGGTCAATAATATCTAAAGTCTGTTGGGTTTGCCCTTTAATATCCAGTTCAACATCTGTGGCCAGCTGGCCGGCAAGATGCACCAGATTACCGGCAATAGCAATTTCCGAAAAGCGTTTCGATACGTGTAAACGTTCAACTGTCATGTTGTTCATCCTGAGTTTTGGGCATCAGGGCTGCGACCAGTGCAGTCAGCAGACAACCCACCGCCAGATAGATGGCTACATAATGCCATGAACCATCCGCCCAAATCACCAGTGCCGCTGCAATAAATGGGGTAAAACCACCCCCAATGATGCTCGCCACCTGATAGCCAACTCCGGCACCGCTGTAGCGGTATTCTGTGCCAAACAGGGAGGTGAAAATCGGTTGATGGACACTAACCACCATATCGTGTGCAACGTTGGCCAGTAAAATTGCGCCAACAATAATCATCCAGGTGTTTTGTGCATCGAGCGCCATAAAGAATGGAAAGGCCGAAAGCGCACCAATCAAACCACCCCAGACACACATTTTCTGATGATTGAATTTATCCGCCAGCCAGGCAAAGAAGGGAATACTGAAACAGCTGATGGCACCGACCATCAGCGTGATATTCAGGAAGAACTGTTTGTCCATGCCTAGGTTGCTGGTGGAATAGTTCAGGGCGAAATTGGTGACCAGATACATGGTCAGCAATTCAGTCAAACGTAAGGCAATAATATAAAAGAAAGCTTTTGGATGTTTGCTGATCGCCTGCAAGATCGGCAGTTTTTCTGGTTGATGATCAGCTTTCACCACCTTTTCCACAAACTCTTGCGATTCATCCTGATCACGTCGGATCCACATCGCTACAGCTAACAGTACGATGCTGGCCAGAAAGGGAATACGCCATGCCCATTCAGCAAAGGCTTCTTCACCCAGTGTTGCAATAATAATCGACACTGCACCGGTCGCCAGGACCAGACCGACGCCATAACCGACCTGAACCCCACTGCTATAAAAGGCTTTTTTTCCTTTTGGCGCATTTTCTACGGCCATGAGTGCTGCACCGCCCCATTCACCACCGACAGCAAAGCCTTGCAAGGCACGGCAAAACACCAACAGCACCGGAGCCCACCAGCCAATTGCTTCAAAATTTGGCAGCAGACCAATCCCGACCGTGGAAATTCCCATCAGGATTACCGTAAGTACCAGCATTTTTTTACGGCCGAGCTTGTCACCAAAGTGACCAAATACCACACCACCTAAAGGACGAAACAGGAAGCCGACCCCAAAGGTGGCCAGAGCCGCAAGGGTACCCATGTTCTCGCCAATACTGGGGAAAAACTGATCTTTAAAAATTAAGGCTGCAACAATGCCATAAAGGAGAAAATCATACCAATCGACAACAGCACCAACAAAACTAGACAGCGCAGCTTTACGTGCGCGTTGTTCTTGAACAACAGAAGAATTTACAGAAGACATGCAGGAGGGGATTCCATGAGTTACATCAGAGTTGCCCTGCAATATTCGGATTTGATCGTCACGCTAATCACAGGACATCATGCTGAAAGTAAAGGTGATTTTCAGCATCTCGGCACATACATGGATAATGCATTGCGCAGATAGAGTACTCTAAAAAATCAAAATGTAAAAACAAAGTTGCCGTATTTTTAAACTGGTGCCTAAAACATGATCAAAAAAGGTTTAGAGTAGCAATAACTGGGTTTCAGTTTCGGGGACGCTGAGCTGATACACGCCAACACCGATCAGCCGGAATTGCATCTGCGGGGCAATATGCAGGTCGTCGAGCAGTAAGTCCAAGGCTTGGGCTAATTCCTGTGGGCTACGCAGCACCTGTTTAAAACTTTTACTGTGTTGCATCACCTGAAAGTTCTTGAGTTTTAATTTGACCGTAACGCCGCGAGCCGAAAGCTGTTTCTTTTGCAGACTTTGCCATACTTGTCCAAGTAAAGGTTCCCAATAGGGGCGACATTGGTTCAGATGCAGGTCATCATCAAAAGTGGTTTCTTTGGAAATTTGCTGGCGTTCCCGTTCTACTTCGACCGGTCGTTCATCAATACCTTGAGCGTACAAAAACAGCCGCCGGCCATATTTGCCAAAATGTTGAATCAGTAAGGCTTCATCAATTTGCTGTAAATCGCCTAAAGTTTCTAGATTCAGGCTTTTCAGTTTTTCCTGGGTGACTTTACCGACACCAGGAATTTTTTTCAGTGGCAGATCCTGGATGAATCCCTGAACTTGTGATGGCTTAATCACACAGATCCCATTCGGTTTGTGCCAGTCCGAAGCAATTTTAGCGAGAAACTTGTTGGGCGCTACACCAGCAGAAGCAGTTAATCCGGTGGCTTGAAAAATATCCTCGCGAATTCGCATGGCGACTTCGGTAGCACTTGGGATTTGTTTTAAATTTTCTGTGACATCCAGAAAGGCTTCATCCAGAGACAGTGGTTCAATCAGGGAAGTATATTGTTGGAAGATCTGATGAATCTGGGCCGATACCTGCCGGTATTTGGCAAAATCTGGCTCAATCACGATAACTTGAGGACACAGTTTGCGCGCCTGCCCCATGGACATGGCAGAACGCAGGCCATAAAACCGTGCCGGATAGGAGGCAGCCGCGACCACCGCCCGAGGATGATGCGAGGCTATCACCACAGGTAAGTCTTTCAGTTCTGGACGTTCACGCAGCTCTACCGAGGCATAAAACGCATCCATATCAATATGAATAATTTTGCGCATATCCGCTATCTTAAGGGGCTTTAATCGGATTGGGAAGCGAAGGCTGAGTTGAGTAAATAGGGTTGCGGTCCACTGAGCAGAACGACTTTGGTCCCTTGTGTCTCGGCAGCCTGAATCAGAAGTTGCAAACTTTTTGGGGTGTCATCGGCAAGACGAGGTAAAAATTGCAGCGGCTGGTTTAAAGGCTGAAAAAAATCATCCCAATGCATTGGAATCACCACTTTGGGCTTGAGCATGTTCAGGGTTTCAGCTAGATATTGTTGCTGATAGGCAGAAGATTGTCTGGAAAGCTGGGCAATGCCTAAAAATAAAGTATCGACCTGTAGGTTTTTAAATTGATCCGGGATAAATCCGGTACTGGCCTTGACCAGAATTTTATATCTCGCATGCTCAATCAGGTAATCGAAACTGCCGCCTTCTTTAAATTCGGAAAATTTGGCCGGAAGGGTTAAAGGCTGTAGCAGCTCTTTGCCTAAATCATCATTTACCACTGTGGGCGGGGTATGTTGTGAGGGAATTGCAGTGATCTGGAAATGCCCCCATTGCTGTACTTGCCCAGGCTTAATCGGCTGTAATTGCTGTGGAGTAACTTTAGGGTTTGCCCTGGCGATATTTAGGGTGCTCGGCGAACCGATGACAACGGTTTCGGGAAGCATTTCCAGTAAGGCCGGTACATCTAGCACATGGTCATAATGCGAGTGAGTAACCAGAATGACTTGGGTCCGGCTCAATTCGTGGCGTTGCACCAGTTGTTCAAGGAGTAGCCTGTCACTTTGAATAGGGCGGCTAAGTACTTGCCACAAAGATGGCCGGCTAAAGAAACCATCGATTAGGACCTGATCGTGGCCATCATCGAGTAACAGGGTGGACACACCAAAAAATTTAACGGTGAGACCGTGAACGGATGTACCGGTTTGCGGCTGCCACGCTTGAAAGTCCCTGAGTTCTCCTGAAGCTTGCAACAGATAAGCCAGTGTACCTGCGATGAGCAGGAGTAGAATTAGCAGACCGAGTAAAACGCCTTTTATCCATTTCAATCTTTTTATTTCCTTGTTGTTTTTTTTATCAAGAACTTGTTTTCAAACGATCAGCTTTATCTCGCTTGATTCTCAGAGGAAGGTACTACAATCGCATTCTTTTTGAGAAAATCCAGCCATTGCTGTTCTGAGCCATAAAAAACATTCAGGTCTACCGGTGTGGTAATACCGGGAATTTTCCCCTGACTGGTATGTTGCCAAAACGTCCATTTAGGCTGATCTTTTAAATCAGGCAGACCTTTGTATTCACGTACCCAGAGTGGTACGTTAGGAAAGTGTCCTGCCAGTACAATATTATAAAAAGCTTTAGAAATATAGAAAATCGGCTGCTTGCCATAATGCTTTTTCAGGGCATCGTGCATCACCTGAATTTCGTTTAAAAGCTGCTCTTTAGAATAGGTATTGATGCATTTGCTGTCATATTCCAGATCAATTACTGGCGGTAAGACATCCGGTTTATTGGGGACGGAGTCAATAAAATTCTGGGCTTGAATGCTGCCATCGCGGCAGAGCCGGTAAAAATGATAGGCACCGACCAAAAAGCCGCGTTCACGTGCTTTCAACCAATTTTCCTGAAAACGGGTATCTTTAAAGTCGCCGCCTTCAGTGGCTTTCAGATAAACAAAACGGTATTTTTCAGGCGAAATCTGCTGCCACTGAATCTCTTTTTGATGATGCGATACATCAAAACCCTGAATAGGATAATCGGCTGCATGGGCAGACGGTGCTTTCATCAGGCAGAGATAGACCATGGCGATCGTGATCACAGTGATCAGTATGCCCAGCCCAATCAAGAGCGATTTATGAACTCTGTTCGGAGCCTGATTTTTTTGCATTTTCAGTCCTTGCCTATATGTGATTTAGCCTAAAACTTACAATCAGCCCAAAGTGAATATAGCGCATCAAACCGGGGTATTTTTAGGAATATGCCAGAAAATATAGGCCGCAATAATATTGATGCAGCCTAAACAGATCAGTGATACATGAAAAGCAGCCACCAGATTGTCAGCGCCGTAATAGGCACTCAGCATGTTCACCAGTGTTCCTGCCAGCGCCACCCCGATACTCATTGACAGCATCATGATCATCGACAGGAAACTGTTGCCGCTACTGGCATCCTGCTGGCTTAAGTCCTTTAAGGTCAGGGTATTCATCGACACGAATTGCAGTGAATTTAATATGCCGAAAATAAAGAAATGAATCGCACGGAGCCAGATTGGGGTTTCCGCCGTCGTCAGGGCAAAACTGGCAATACAAAGCCCCACCAGCAAAGTATTGACCAGCAATACCCGGCGATAGCCAAAACGCTGAATGATGTTGCGGATAATCGGTTTGGAGGCCAGCGAACCGAGCACAGTCGGAATCATCAATAAACCGGTAATAAAAGGTTCAAAACCGAATGCGACTTGCAACATGAGGGGGAGTAAAAATGGAATCGAGTTACCGCCGAGACGGGCAAAGAAATTACCCAAAATGCCAATTGCATAAATTTTATTTTTAAACAGCCGGCTGCGAAACAGGGCATTGCTATGGGTATGCGAATGATAGGCATAAATCAGGGTGGCCAATAAACCGGCCAGAATCAGGCTCAGGCTCCACCACAGCGAGTTTTGTGGACTGGCAAAATTTTCAATGCCCAGACAGAGACCTACCATCGCCACCACTAGCAAGATAAAGCCCCAATAATCAAAACGGGCCACTGTAGGTTCAAGTACATTCGGCATGGCCTTAAAGGTAATCAGTGCGCCCAGCAAGCCAATCGGCAGATTGATCAGGAAAATCCAGTGCCAGGATAGATATTCAACCATCCAGCCACCTAGGGTCGGCCCAATTAAAGGACCAATCAGGCCGGCCAGACTCATCAGGCTCATAGCGGCCAGAAACTGGGTACGGGGAATGATCTTTAGCATGGCCAGCCGGCCGACCGGCAGCAATAATGCACCACCTATCCCTTGAAAGATCCGGTACACCAATAATTCATTCAGGCTACTTGACCAGGCACAGCCCAAAGAGGCCAAAGAGAAAATAATAATTGCAGCAAAATAGGTATTTCTGACCCCGAAACGGTCAGCCAGCCAGCCACTTAAGGGAATGCAGGCCGCCACAGACAGCACATAAGCCACGACCACACTGTGCATGCGTAGCGGATCTTCCTGCAAATTTTGGGCAATTGCAGGTAGGGCGGTATTAATAATGGTGGTATCCAGCCCCTGCATGAAAAAGCCAATCGAGACCAACAAGACCAGCAGTCTGAACTCGGGATCTAATGCTTGATGCGTAGGCGTGGCATTCATAATTCTGGAAAACTGAAAATTTTGAATAGTTTAAAGGAATCAGTCGAGTCTGTCGTATATAAAGCGTGTCAACTTTTATAGCAGTGTTGTGTCAAGTAACTGCAACCGATCTGTCATGGCACTGCAATGCTCTGGTTATAAATTGGTCACGAATTCTTCATGATAGATCAACAAAAAATGAAATTAAAATTAAAGTCTTTGATAGTGGCCATGCTGGCTGTGGGGATGGTGGCATGTGGAAGTGAGAATGAAAATGAAACACCGGTTCCAATCGTCGAGGCTACACCGAACTCGATCGAGTTAAGCAAATTGTCGGCTTATGAATCGGGTGTGTTTGCGCAAAGTGCAGCAGAAATTCCGGCCTTTGATGCCGAGAGTCAACGCCTATTCGTGGTCAATGCCAAAGAAGGCGTATTGGATGTACTGGATTTAAGTCAGCCTGATCAGCCGAAAAAAATAACTTCTATCAAGGTCGATGACATTGCGCCAGAGGCTGAGGTCAACAGTGTCGCGGTGCACAATGGCGTTGTCGCCATTGCGATTCAGGCTGCTGTGAAAACCGATCCTGGCTATGTTGCTTTATATCAGGCCAAAGACTTGACCAAGCTGGCCCACGTACAGGTGGGTGCTTTGCCGGACATGCTGACTTTCACACCGGATGGTCAAAGCTTGTTGGTGGCCAATGAAGGCGAGCCTTCTGATGATTATCAGGTTGACCCTGAAGGTTCAGTGTCTGTCATTAGTCTGGCCAATTTAAAAGCCCCGATCGTTCGTACAGCAGACTTTAAGTCCTTTAATGGACGGGAAGCAGCATTGCGTGAACAGGGCATCCGCATTTTCGGACCAAAGGCGAGTGCTGCACAGGATTTTGAACCTGAGTACATTACTGTTTCAAAAGATGGAAAAACCGCCTGGGTTACCTTACAGGAAAACAATGCCTTGGCCAAAATTGATGTGGCTTCTGCCAAAGTACTCGCTGTTTATCCATTTGGCTTTAAAGATCATGGCATAAATGGTCATGGCATGGATGTCAGCGATGCGGATGGTGTCGACGGTAAAGGCAAAATCAATATTCAAACTTGGGCCAATGTCCGTGGCTTATATATGCCAGATGCGATTGCAAGTTTCGAGGTCGCGGGCAAAACCTATATTGTGTCTGCCAATGAAGGCGATGCCCGTGCCTGGGGTGAAAACAATCCCGCATATTTCAATAACGATATCAGCCAGGGCTTTGTAGAAGAATGGCGGGTGAAACACTTAGTCCATGCCAAAGGTTTTGACCGCCGTCTGGGTGATGATTTGCCAGCTCATCTTCGTGTATTGGCCAAAGGAGCAGAACTCAATCCGAATAATTTTGCGTATTGTGGCGCGGTGGCAGGGGATGCCAAAGACTGCCGTGAAGATCATCTGCTGGGCCGTTTAAATATTACGTGGACTGAAGGCTATCAAAAAAATGCCGATGGTACAGCCAAACTGAATGAACGGGGCAATCTGGTCTATGATCATTTATATAGCTTTGGTACACGCTCGGTCAGTATCTGGGTGGAAAATGATCAACAGACCGGTTTAGAACTGGTATGGGATTCGGGTGATCAGTTTGAGCAGTATATTGCCAAACATCATCCTGAGATTTTCAACTTTAATCATGAAGAAGCCGGACTGGATAATCGCAGTGACAATAAAGGGCCGGAACCTGAAGGGGTGACCTTGGGGCAGATTGGTCAAAAAACCTTTGCCTTTATTGGGCTGGAGCGTGTCGGTGGCATCATGGTCTATGATGTGTCTACACCTGCATCACCAGTCTTCGTGCAATATATCAATTCACGTGATTTTAAAGCGACCACAGAGCAGATTGAAATAGGACAAGCCGGTGATTTAGGACCGGAAGGTTTGGTATTTATTCCGGCAAAAGACTCCCCGAACAAGAAACCCCTCCTGGTGGTCGGCCATGAAGTCAGTGGCAGTACCACGATTTATCAAGTAAATCTCAAGTAGTCAAAAGCTTTTAAATTCAGGGCACTTTGGTGCTCTTTTTTGTAAGGTGACCGCATATATGACATTTTTGTCATTAAAATGAAATAAAACCGTCATAATCTTGGGCCAACTTTTCAGCAATGCTGAAATCTCCTCGCGTATAGGTTTGTTTTTATGACAATCGAGATTTTGATGGTGATCGGCTTCTGTTTGGCCGCTTACTCTATTGTCGGAAATGATGTACCTCAAACCCTAGGGACATTTATTTCTTCGAATTCACATCGCCCATGGTGGGTGTTGTGGATTTATATCAGCTCAATTTTAATTGTCGTATTGGTCTATGGTTGGTATGCATCTGGGGTGGGTGATGCCTCATACGGTCGTTTAGAAACGATTCCTTTCCCTGAAGGTGGCATTACCTGGCTGTACATTGTGCCGCCAATTCTGCTGTTGATGCTGACCAAATACGGGATTCCAGTCAGTACCACCTTCCTGGTGCTTACGATTTTCTCTCCTGCCAGCTTAGGCTCGATGATGGTCAAATCGATGATGGGCTATGCCGTCGCCTTTATTGTAGCGATTGTCATCTATCGTTTTGTGGTCAAGCAGCTGGCACGCCATTTTGCCAAGACACGTCATCAGGAACACTCCAAGGTCTGGATGGGCTTGCAGTGGGTCTCTACCGGTTTCCTGTGGAGTCAATGGTTGATTCAGGATCTGGCTAACATCTTCGTGTATGTGCCACGTCAGGTGCCGTTTGAATTCCTGATGTTTGCGATTGCGGTATTCGTAGTGTTGCTGGGTGTGATTCTGTATCAACGTGGCGGGGCTATCCAGAACATTGTTGACACCAAAACCGGTGTGACCGACATTCGTGCTGCAACGATTATCGACTTCCTGTATGCCATTATCCTGTTGATCTTCAAAGAGTGGAGCAACATTCCAATGAGTACCACCTGGGTATTCCTGGGATTACTCGCAGGTCGTGAATTTGCCATGTCGATGATTCTGGATGAGGTCAACAAACATCGTACGTCACGCAATGTCAGTGCAGATGCCATGAAACTGATGTTCGGTCTGGCCATGTCGGTCATTCTGGCAACGACTTTGCCGATGTTTTATGAGTTTGTGACGAATTATGGTCAATAAGTCCTGATATTAAAAATCCAATAAAAAAGCGAGCCAGGTGCTCGCTTTTTTATTGCTTGAGAAGCTTAGACTACAAATCTTTGCGGATGGCCTAAATTGGTTAAAGTCGTATAAATTTCTTCTTCGTGTTCACAAATGATCAGTTTGGCACGATGCTGTGGCGGTAAAAAACCATCTTCAACGGCGCGGTCCAGCTGCGCAATCAAGGCATCATAGAAGCCATTCACGTTATAGAGCATCATCGGTTTCTGGTGCTGGTTTAGCTGACCCCAAGTGGCAATTTCCAGAATTTCCTCAAACGTGCCCAGTCCACCCGGTAATGCCACAAAGGCACAGGCCCGCTCGGCCATCATAGCCTTGCGTTGATGCATGCTGGTCACCACATGTAATTCGGTGAGCTGGTTATGGGCAATTTCATAATCCAGCATAAATTCAGGAATCACCCCTACAGCTTCACCGCCATGCTGGATCATGGCATCCGCGACCTGTCCCATCAAGCCAATACTGGCGCCACCGTAAACCAGCCCGAAACCATGTTCTGCCAGTCCTTGCGAGAGATGAATGGCTTTTTCTAAATAAACCGGTTTGTTGCCTGCACGTGAACCACAATAGAGAGCCACTAGAGGGCGTGTTGTTTTTGGGGAGTTTTCTTTAAAATAATCTGTCATTTGAATTACGCTTTGCATTTATTTTCTTCACCTTATCATTTTTCTTTCTTGTGACTATAGCTTAATTAATAAATATGACAATTCTGTGTGCGGCTACATTTTCACTGCAATAGGGCTCAGCAAAATTCATCGATAAACAGCTATGAAAACAGGTGAATTTCAAATTGATCTTGATATACTGAAAATTGGTTTCACAACAATAGAACGACGATGGGTAGTGGTAGTTGGCCGTTTAACTTTATAAATCTACGCCAAATAATTGATCTTATTCAATATAAAAAATTCTGTTTTGCTGTGTCACAGCGTCAGGTGATTCCATGCTGCAGTCCTGAGCTTCAGGAGCCAAGCGTATGATCTTTGAATGGATGTCAGACCCTTCAGCCTGGGTCGGTTTACTCACGTTGATTGTTCTTGAAATTGTACTCGGGATCGACAATCTGGTTTTCATTGCTATTTTGGCGGAGAAACTGCCACCAGAACAACGTAATACGGCGCGGATTGTCGGCTTGATGCTCGCCCTGCTGATGCGTTTGATCTTACTGGCCTCGATTGCCTGGGTAGTGACCCTCACTGATCCACTATTCCACATCTTTGACCATGCTTTCTCGGGTCGAGATCTGATTCTATTGTTTGGTGGGGTGTTCCTGCTGTTCAAAGGCACCATGGAACTGCATGAGCGTCTGGAAGCCAAACCCGTCATCAAAGAAGAAAATCCGGTCCATGCGGTATTCTGGATGGTGATTGTGCAGATCGTGGTGCTGGATGCGGTCTTCTCCTTGGACAGCGTGATTACTGCAGTTGGTATGGTCAAAGACCTGTCAGTGATGATGATTGCCGTGATTATTGCCATCGGGATTATGCTCTGGGCCTCCAAAGCCTTGATGGACTTTGTCAACAAGCATCCGACCGTAGTGATTCTGTGTCTGGGCTTCCTGATGATGATCGGTTTCTCGCTGGTGGTGGAAGGCTTTGGTTTTCATATTCCGAAAGGCTATCTATATGCTGCGATTGGTTTCTCAGTCATTGTCGAATTTATTAACCAGACCATGAAACGCAATCAGGAAAAAATGGTGACCACTACCGACATGCGCTACCGTACTGCTTCTGCAGTAATGCGGATGCTGGGTGGTAAACCTGCTCAGGACAATGACTCGTCTGAACCGGAAGATGTTCTGGCCACGCGTGCCTTTGCCGATGAAGTCTTTAATGATGACAATGGCATCTATCATAGTGTCATGGTGCAGGGGGTACTGGGTCTGTCTGAACGTCCGGTCAAGTCGGTAATGACGCCACGTCCTGAACTGGAATGGATTGATCTGGACAATGACGCTGACAGTATCAAAGAACAGTTATTGCAGATGAGCCACTCGCGTCTGATTATCGCCCGGGGTGAACTGGATAATATTGCCGGTGTGGTACTGACCCATAAAGTCCTCAACGAATACATTGAAACCGGGGTGCTGGATTTTGAAAAGCACTTACGTGAACCGGTGATTGTGCATGAAAATGCCCAGGTCTTGATGGTGATGGAACAGTTGCGTCAGGCTCCATTGCAGATGGCAATTGTCCTGAATGAATATGGTTCAATTGAAGGGATTGCCACCCCAATTGATATTCTTGAAGCAATTGCCGGTGAATTCCCGGATGAAGATGAGTTGCAAGCCGCCGCGGAAAGCCTGGAAGATGGCAGCCTGATTCTGGATGGTTCCACCGATATTCGTCATGTTTCCTTGCTGCTGGATCGTGATCTGGTCAATGAAACCGAAGAATATTCGACTTTATCTGGTTATGTATTGTTCCATATGGCACGTTTACCACATAGCGGTGAAAAGTTTGAAGCAGATGGGCATATCTTTGAGGTCGTGACGATGGACGGTCATAAGATCGATAAAGTGCATATCATTCCGCAGCTTCCTGCACAGGACTAGATTCTAGCCAATGTTTGGCCTGTAAAGTTTGCTAAAATAGCCCGCATTGTCGGGCTATTTTTATGGAACTGAAATGTCAGAAGCATGTCCATGTGGACAAGGCGAATATCACAGTTGTTGTCAGCCACTGCATGTAGGGCAAAAGGTCGCAGAGACTGCACAGCAACTCATGCGTTCCCGTTACAGTGCCTTCGCCAAGCATGAAATCGATTACATCAAAACCACGACTGCGCTGGGTCAGCAACAAGCGCTGGACCTGCAGTCAATTAGTGAATGGAGTAAAGCCAATCAATGGTTAAAGCTTGAAATTGTTCAAGCCAATGAAAAACTAGATAAAAATCATGCCTTGGTCGAGTTTAAGGCACATTATCATGATGGCAAGCAGGCACAGGTGCATCATGAAGCTTCGCATTTTGTGAAGTTTGAAGGTCGCTGGTATTTTCTGGATCCGACTACAGACCATAACATCACCATGAAACAGGCCTGCATTTGTGGTTCGGGGAAAAAATTTAAGCAATGTTGTGCCGGATTCTTATAACTTTCACACAGATTTAGCTTAGAATAGCCGCCATCTCATAGCCTCAGGTGGAAGCAGGGCGATGTTACTGACCGTCATCTATATTATTGCAATTACCGCTGAAGCCATGACCGGGGCACTGTCCGCTGGCCGGCGCAGCATGGACTGGTTTGGCGTGATGATTATTGCCTGTGTCACGGCACTGGGCGGTGGTTCGGTCCGTGATGTTCTGCTCGGACATTATCCCTTGACTTGGGTCAAACATCCCGAATATCTGGTGCTGACCTGTTGCGCCGCCTTCGTCACCATCCTGATTGCCAAATGGATGCGACAGTTACGTAATGTCTTCCTGGTACTGGATGCCTTGGGGCTCATTGGCTTTACCATTATTGGCTGTCAGATTGCCCTGGAAATGGGACATGGTTTTGTGGTCAGCGCCGTTGCGGGTGTCTTGACCGGTGTGTCTGGCGGGATTTTGCGTGATATTTTATGTAATGACGTACCGCTGGTGTTCCGCCGTGAACTGTATGCCAGTATTGCCTTTGTTTCAGTGATCTTTTACTGGCTCTGTAGTCACTACGGCTTGTCGCAGGATCTGACCATTCTGTCTACCCTGATCTTTGGTTTTAGCTTACGTTTGATCGCCATCTATTTTGGTCTGGAAATGCCAAAATTCATTTATAAAGATGATGATGAGCACTCGGCATCTTCCAAAGACGAATCTTAATTTTTAAATGTATGAAGTGCGGCAATAAAAATAGCCGCATTCAACTCAATTCGTAGTATAAAAAATATAAAGCAGCCCACCTGTTGAGAAAGCAGCATCTCCCGTTCCACCTGATCAGAGATTTTTGTTATGGATTTAGTTTCTCGCATACAACGCTTACCGATTGGTAGGTTTCACTACACCTTGCTGGTGGTGATTGGACTGGGCTGGATGTTTGATGCGATGGATACCGGATTGATTTCCTTTATCCTGGCCAAAATGGCTGAAGACTGGCAGATGACTGCGGATCAAAAAAGCTGGGTAGTGTCGATCGGTTTTGTCGGCATGGCGATCGGGGCGATTTGTTCAGGTGGCCTGGCAGACCGTTTTGGCCGTAAAACAGTCTTTGCTGCGACTCTGGTCATTTATAGCTTGGCCACGGCAGCCTGCGCTTTTGCACCGAATCTGACTTGGCTACTAGTATTCCGTTTTATTGTCGGTTTAGGCTTGGGTGGTCAGTTACCCGTGGCCGTAACGCTGGTCAGTGAATATATTCCTGCACATGTGCGTGGCCGTTTTATTGTCTTGCTGGAAAGTTTTTGGGGGCTAGGCTGGCTGGTTGCGGCGCTGGTATCGCGCTTTGTTATTCCTGATTTTGGTTGGCAAACTGCTTTCATGATTGGTGGCCTGCCTGCGCTGTATGCCATCGTGATCTGGAAAATGGTGCCGGAATCTATTCCTTTCCTGATTAACCGTGGCCGTATAGAGGAAGCTTCGGCACTGGTGAAAAAGATTGAGCGTCAATGTGGCGTTCAAGTCTATGAAATTTTTGAAGTGAAACCGGTCGCAGAGAAGCAGAATATTTCATTTTCCCAGTTATGGTCGGGTATCTTTGCGCGCCGTACGCTTATGCTCTGGCTGATCTGGTTCGGTATTATCTTTTCCTATTATGGCATCTTTACCTGGTTGCCAAGTTTACTGGTCAAAGAAGGCTATAGCATTGTCCAGTCTTTTGAATATGTGCTGATTATGATTCTGGCGCAGTTGCCCGGTTATCTGGTGGCGGCATGGCTGGTCGAAAAACTCGGTCGTAAGCCGACTTTGGCCGGCTTTATTGGCATGTGCGCGATTTCTGCCTATTTCTTTGGTCAGTCGGGTAGTGTTACTGAAATCGTGATTTGGGGCTGTCTGATGTCCTTCTTTAATCTGGGTGCCTGGGGCGTACTCTATACTTATACGCCGGAACAATATCCGACCAATATCCGTGCCTTTGGTTCAGGCTGGGCCGGGGCTGTTGGCCGGATTGGCGGTATCGCGGCACCTTTTGCTGTAACCCATCTGATGGGTATGCCGAATGGCTTTAGCTATGTCTTTACCATGTTTACGGCAGTTCTGGTCGCTGTCGCGATTGTGATTCTGGTCCTGGGTGAAGAAACCAAAGGCAAGACCCTGGAATCGATGGGCTTATAAAGGGAATGATTTTTTAGTTGCTTAGGGCCTATAAAGTGGATATTTTTAGGCCATAAGACACAAATTGTCGCGCTGAACGATTTGATGCCCTTGTGTCATCTACAGCCACGACTTAGCATAAGAAACATTGATACAAAAACGAATTATTTAGGACTATAGGTTGTTATGACAAGCCTTGCGCATCATGCGACAGAAAACCGCTCCGTAGCAGAATTTACCGAACAAGCTTATCTGAATTACGCCATGTACGTGATTATGGATCGGGCACTCCCTCATATTAGCGATGGCCTGAAACCGGTACAGCGCCGGATTGTCTATGCCATGAGTGAACTGGGCCTGAAATGGACCAGCAAACCGAAGAAATCGGCACGTACGGTCGGTGACGTACTGGGTAAATACCATCCGCATGGTGACTCGGCCTGTTATGAAGCCATGGTGCTGATGGCACAGCCCTTTAGTTATCGTTACCCGTTTATTGAAGGGCAGGGCAACTGGGGTTCACCAGATGATCCAAAGTCTTTCGCAGCGATGCGTTATACCGAAGCCAAGCTTTCACAGTACAGTGAACTATTACTGTCTGAACTGGGACAGGGCACCTGTGAATGGCAGGACAACTTTGACGGTTCGATGAAAGAACCGGTGAACTTGCCGGCACGTGTACCGAACATCTTGCTGAATGGCACCACTGGTATTGCTGTCGGTATGGCCACAGACATTCCACCGCATAACCTGCGTGAAGTGGTCAAAGGGACGATTGCGCTAATTCGTAATCCGAACCTGACCGATGAAAAAATCGCAGAATATATTCCTGCGCCAGACTTGCCGACCAAAGCCGAAATTATCACCCCGCCTGCTGAACTGTTAAAAATTCAGACCACAGGTCGTGGCAGCTACCGCATGCGTGCGGTCTATAGCGTCGATAAAAACGAAATTATCATCACCGAACTGCCTTATCAGGTGTCAGGCTCCAAAATCATCACCCAGATTGCCGATCAGATGCAGGCCAAAAAACTGCCTTTGGTCAGCGATGTACGGGATGAATCGGATCATGCCAATCCAACCCGTTTAGTGATTGTATTGCGTTCGAATCGTATTGATGCCGAATCGGTGATGAGTCACTTGTTTGCCACCACCGATCTGGAATCCAGCTACCGCGTCAACATGAACATGATTGGTGCGGATGGCCGTCCACAGGTGAAATCGATTCGTCGTATTTTACTGGAATGGATTGAAATCCGTAAAACCACGGTAACACGCCGTCTGCAATATCATCTGAACAAGATCGAAAAACGCCTACATATTCTCGGCGGTCTGATCATTGCTTATCTGAATATTGACGAAGTGATTCAGATTATTCGTGAAGAAGATCAGCCAAAACCAGTTTTGATGCAGCGTTTTAACATTGACGAGATTCAGGCCGAAGCGATTCTGGAACTGAAATTGCGTCATTTGGCTAAGCTTGAAGAAATGGAAATGCGCCGTGAACAGGAAGAACTGGAAGCGAAAGCGGCAGTAATTCGTGAACAATTGGCCAATCCGGAATCTTTAAAAAGCCTGATCATTTCTGAGCTGAAAGACGATGCCAAGAAATTTGGCGATGATCGCCGTTCGCCAATCGTACAACGTGCCGAAGCTGCTGTGATCAATGAAACTGAAATGTTGCCTGCCGATCCGGTGACAGTAGTGTTATCAGAAGCTGGTTGGATTCGCTGTGCCAAAGGTCATGAAGTCGATGCAGAAAATCTGAATTTCCGTGCTGGTGATCAATACTTGAGTCATGCACAGGGCAAATCCAATCAACGCGTTTATGTATTAGATGACACTGGGCGTAGCTATGCCTTGGCCATCAACACGCTGCCATCTGCGCGTGGTCTCGGCGAACCACTCAGTTCAAAACTGTCTCCAGGCAGCGGGGTAGGTTTTAAACAGGTTCTGGTGGCAGAGGATGAAACTGAAATTCTAGCAGCAAGCAACAAAGGCTATGGCTTTAAAACCCAGGCCAAGCAGCTGGATACCAGTGCCAAAGCCGGGAAAGCTTTCCTGAATTTATCTGAAGGGGCAGAGGTCATGAACCTGCAGCCACTCGAAGATGCCACACATGTTGCACTGCTCAGTTCAGCAGGACGCCTGTTGATTGTCGATTTAACAGAATTACCTGTATTGAACAAAGGTAAAGGAAATAAATTGATACAACTTGAAGATAGTGATCAAATTTTGTCCATGACAATATTGAAGCTTGATGAAATAATTCAAGTGCTTGCAGGACAACAGCAGTTAAAATTAAAAGGGGATGATTTGCGCAAATATATCGGTAAGCGCGGTGCAAAAGGACAGCTTTTACCACGCGGATATCAAAAAGCAAATAAACTGTTGATTCAAAGATAAGACTAGCATCCATCCTGCGAAATACGTTATATATGAACAACGATTCAACAAGATGGATGCAATATCGCACATATACAAGTCTAAAAATGGCGTGTGATATTGAAAAAAACAGTTGAAATACTAAGGATTATGATTGGAGAGATGGCCATTATGGAAAAAATTTGGTTTGCTGAATACCAAAAAACAGGGATTCCAGAAACAGTAGAATTACCAGCAGAAAATACTTCTCTAGTAGATATTTTTGAGCGTAATTTCCAAAAATTCGGCTCGCGTGATGCCTTTATCTTTATGGATAAGGCCATGACTTTCAATGAATTGGAAGAGGCGAGCCGTAAGTTTGCAACTTATCTACAAAGCTTGGGGTTAGCAAAAGGTTCACGTGTGGCAGTGATGATGCCAAACGTTCTTCAGTATCCGGTTGTGGCACTTGGGGTGTTCCGCGCAGGTTTGGTACTGGTCAACGTGAATCCACTCTACACATCGCGTGAACTTGAGCATCAATTGAATGACTCAGGTGCTGAAGTACTGGTGATTATTGAAAACTTTGCTTCTGTTTATCAAGCGATTATTGGTAAAACACCAGTGAAGCATGTCGTGGTCGCTTCTGTCGGTGACATGCTGGGTGCCTTAAAAGGAACTTTGGTAAATTTTGTCTTGCGTTCTGTGCGCAAGCAAATTCCAGCTTGGGATATTCCAGGCCATGTGAGATTTAATGCGGCGTTATCTAAAGTTAATCCAAGTAACTATAAACGCCCTGAATTGACCCTTAGTGATACAGCAGTTCTTCAATACACAGGTGGTACGACGGGTGTATCTAAAGGTGCTGAACTGACACATCGTAACCTGGTTGCGAACATGTTGCAGTGTGACGGCATCTTCCAGAGTAAATTTGGTGCGCAAGATGGTCAGCCAGATGACCGTATTTTCTGTGCCTTGCCGCTTTATCATATCTTTGCATTCATGGTATGCGCACTTTACGGTATGTACAAAGGTCAGGCGAACGTTCTGATTCCAAACCCGCGTGATTTACCTGCGGTGATGAAAGAACTACGTAAATATCAACCGACTTTCTTCCCGGCAGTGAATACACTGTTCAATGCGCTGGTAAACAATGAAGAGTTTAAGCAACTTGATCATAGTAAACTGAAAATGGCGATGGGCGGCGGTATGGCCGTACTTCCTTCTACTGCAGCAGCATGGAAGAAAGTTACCGGAACCAATATCGTTGAAGGCTATGGTTTGTCTGAAACTTCTCCGGTGGCAACAGCAAACCCACCTGCGTCTGAAGAATTCAGTGGCACTATTGGTATTCCATTACCATTGACTGAAGTGGCTATTCTGGATGATGAAGGCAATGAAGTTCCACTGGGTGAGCAAGGTGAAATTTCAATCCGTGGTCCTCAGGTCATGAAAGGCTATTGGAACCGTCCGGATGAAACTGAAAAGGTCATGGTGAATGGCTTCTTCCGTACCGGTGATATCGGTGTTATGGATTCACGTGGTTATGTGAAAATTGTAGATCGTAAGAAAGACATGATTCTAGTGTCTGGTTTTAACGTCTATCCATCTGAGATTGAAGAGGTTGTAGCAACTCATCCAAAAGTACTGGAAGTGGCTGCGATTGGTGTGCCAGATGAAAAATCAGGTGAAGTGCCAAAACTGTTTGTCGTGAAAAAAGATCCGTCTTTAACCACAGAAGAAGTTTTAGCATTCGCTAAAGAAAACCTGACAGGTTATAAACGTCCACGTTATGTCGAGTTTATGGATGAATTGCCAAAATCAAACGTAGGTAAAATCCTGCGTAAAGATTTACGTAAAACAGCCTAATACCTGCAAGAAAAAAAAGCGCCGTCAGGCGCTTTTTTTGATTTGGGCTTTTTATTTTTTCATCAACCAGCGATCAAAATACGGACGGCCTACGCCGATAACTCCCAAGAAAATAAACATGGTGCCAAACTGGCGGGTAAATCCGGTTTGATTAAAGCTGCCATAACTTAGAATGTTGTCGATCAAACAATACACCAGAATCGCGACCAGCCAGTGCCAGAGTGGTGTACGCTTGATACCTACGAAATAAAAGGCAATCCATAAAATGACAAAGGTGAAGATCGGCGACCAGATATTCATATTGGCACAAATGACAGCCATCAGAAATGCCACAATCGGCAGGACAATTTTTAATACGCGATCCACTTGACGTTGATGCTGGCGTTGTTTCTCGAGGACATCGAACATTTCATTTTGATCAGGTGCGACCATAGTGAATCCTTAACAAGTAATAAAAAGCACTCTATTTAACAAAATTTATTCACGAAATGCCATGCTATGATAGAGATAAAATTTTCATGAGAAAAAACAGATGCACAGCATTAGTGGGGTTATTTATCTCATTTTGGCCGCTTGTCTTTTGCCTTATGTGTTTACATTGATTGCAAAAAAATCAGCAGGCTTCAGCAGCAAAGACAATCAGAACCCACGGACATTTTTAGAAAAGTCTTCAGGACTGGCCAGTCGTGCCAATGCTGCCCAGCAGAATAGCTTTGAAAGTTTGCCACTCTTTATCGCTGCGATCTTGATGGCAGAGTACATGGTGATATCACAAGATTTGGTCATGATTTTTGGTGTGGCTTATCTGGTTTTTCGTGTGTTGTACGGAATATGCTATTTAGCCAACTGGGCGACTTTACGCTCTATCGTATGGTTGCTCTCGATGTTATGTCCGGTAGCTTTATTGCTGCTGATCATCAAGTTAGTTTAAGTCATCAGGTCTGCGGACATATTTACAGTTCGATATTTTAAAATCCAAAAAAATCTTTAAAAACCGTTATAATTGTCGCGGTTTTTTAAAAGATATAACTTGTTAAAGAGTGATGCTATGAGCTACAGCAATATCCCAGCGGGTAAAGATGCGCCAAACGATATCTATGTGATCATCGAAATTCCTGCAAATGCAGCACCAATCAAATACGAAATCGATAAAGATTCTGATGCGTTATTTGTAGACCGTTTCATGGGTACAGCAATGTTCTACCCAGCAAACTACGGTTATGTACCAAACACACTATCGCTTGATGGTGACCCATTAGACGTACTGGTTGTAACGCCTCATCCAGTAGAGCCAGGTTCTGTCATTCGTTGCCGTCCTGTCGGTAAATTGAACATGGAAGATGATGGTGGTGTTGATGCGAAACTGGTTGCAGTTCCACATGACAAACTGACTCCAATCTACAAAGATGTTCAGGAATATACTGATCTTCCTCCATTGTTGATCAGCCAGATCGAACATTTCTTCCAGCATTACAAAGATCTTGAGCCAGGTAAATGGGTCAAGCTGAGTGGTTGGGAGGGTGCTGATGTTGCGAAACAAGAAGTTATGAGCTCAATCGAAGCTTATGCAGAAGCAAATAAATAATTGCTTTTTGTCGTCCAGGTTTTAACTTTTTAAAGCCTGGAATAAAAAAACCTGCACATTGTGCAGGTTTTTTTATGACTTGAAATTCGTGTGAATTAGAATAATTTCACAGGAATGTCTAACCAGATACGCCATTCATTAGTGTCACCAATGTAGTTAGATTGATAATCATCACTTGCACGGTAGTAAGAATGACGAAGACGTAAGCTTGCATCTTTCGCAAAACCAGACTGAACAGTATATTTCACTTGGTTAAAGAATTCGCGCTCATGCTCATTATCACTGATCATAGTACCTGCATTGTTAGTAGCTTTAATATCCCAACCATAAACAAAAGCAGATGTCCAAGATAATCCAGGAACATTTACAGCACCAAAGTCAAATGTATATTGAAGTTGCGCTGATTTTTCGTCATTACCAATAAAGTCAGACAGGTATGAATTCGGCATATAAATCGATTGTTTACCATCACCTACGCCTGTACCCAAACCATAGTCATAGCCAGTGTTACCAAAATTTTGCTGGTAAGCAAGCATGACATTATGTGGACCATGATTATAAGTTGTAGATAAAGCTAAAATAGTATTATCGAATGAATCATCTGGTGAGCCGATTTGAGAATAAAGATATGGATTTGCTTCTTTATCCCATTTTGTATGGTAACCACTGAAATCATGAGTTAATGTGCTTTTATCTGCCAATGCATAGCTATAGTTGGCATTAACATAGTGGCGGTCTAAGCGGTCTTTAATGTCTGTACCATAATAAGAAGCATTAACTGCATCATTAAATTTATATTTCGCGCCCCAAACCACTGCACGATCCAGCTTTGCACCATCGGAATTGATTTGGTTGGAAAGCTGATTTTCTGTGAATTTACCAGCAATCAGGTTTAAGTTTTCAATTTCGTTACTTTGAACCAATACGCCAGTATAGTATTCAGGCACTAAACGCGCAGTATTGCTTGCAAGTACAGGTAAGTCTAAAACCTGAGTACCGTAAGTCGCAGTCGTATTTGATACACGAGCTTTCACATATGCACCGCCACGAGCCCAGTGGTCATAAGCATCTTTAGTACCATCAGCATTATTTTGAGGGTGGACTGGGATCATATCATTGCCAGTATGACCATTTTCACCCAATTTAAATGAAGCATCACCAATAATACCAGCACCAAAGCCTACAGTACCTTGAGTAAAGCCAGAGTCTAGTTTAACAATCGCAGTTTGTGCAAATGAGCTCGTATCTGGTACGTTATTTTTCTTGTCACGGTGCAAATAGCCGGTACGGAAAAGTACAGAACCTTCAGCATCTTCTACAAAACCTTTAGACTCGCTTTGCTCGCTAGCGAAAGCGGTAGAAACCAAAGCAGCCTGAATCAAAACTGCTAATGTTAATTTTTTTGAATTTTGCATTGGGAAGAGAGCCTTATACAAATTGATCGGAATTTTTTAGGAATTGTATAAGAATTGCTGAAAAAATGTCATTTTTTATTGGATATATTCCACTAAAGTTTAGATTTTTTTAACTCAAATTAAACAATAGCAAGGATTTGAGGTGATTAATTTCTAACCTATCGGTAAAAAGTGAGTAAAAACATAATTTTATTGGAAATTATAAATGATATTTCTAAAGTGGTGAAATGAATGTGATCAGCTTATTTATTTTGAAACGGGAGAAAAATATGATCAAAAATTACGCACTATTTTTTAGCACAAATTTTAATCATTACAAAAATGGAATCAAAATGGGGCAAATTGTAAATGATTATGTATAAGTATTAAAAAAGTGATGAAATAGCCTTAAATACATTTATTTAAAAGAAAGCCTAGATAATTCAGTTTTTCATAATTTAAATTTTAATTTAAAAACAATGATTTAAATTTTATTTGTCTTTTTAGATTTATTATTTTGGTTCCTTTTATCCAGATTGGCATAGCTCTTGCAAATTTTGAGCTTGAGTTTAATCAATGATCATAAAAACGTCTCAGACGATCTGGGGGAGCCACACAATGAAATTAACATTAAAAGTATTATCTCTTGCTTTATTGGGCGCTGTATCTTCTTTTACTTTTGCCGAAGAACCTGTTGCTGAACATACGGTATCTGGAAATATCAGCGTACTTTCGAGCTATAACTTGCGTGGTATTACTAACATTCCTGAAAATAGCGGCGCTACCTTACAAGGTGGACTTGATTATAACCATGCGTCTGGCTTCTATGCAGGTTGGTGGGGATCTACGCTAGATTACCCTTTGTCTGAAGAAGGACGTGATGCTTTCGAAAATAACTTCTATGCTGGCTATAGCCATGCAGTCAATGATGACTTAGGTTTAACGATCGGTACGACCTACTATTATTATTATGAATCTGATGTCAATTCTGATGGATTTGAGCTGTTACTGGGTATGAGCTATAAAGATTTGGGCGTTACAGCACAAACTCTTCTTGAAGATACTACTTGGGGCAATGCAGGTGATACCTATTTAAAAGCTACTTATAGCTATGCTTTACCACAAGATTTCAGCTTGGATACAGCTTTAGGCTTATACGCTTATGAAAAATCAGGTGACTTTATTGAAGGAACTACAGAAAGTTTTGGTTTCCGTCATTTTGACATCGGTTTAAGCAAGCCACTTGGTGACACAGGTGTAACTGCAAGCATGAATTATATCTTGGGTGGTTATGACCGTTTTGATGAAAAACAAAAGAATAAAGTCGTATTTGGACTCGGTTATAGCTTCTAATTCTCTTTAGATAAAAAGGCGACCTTAGGTCGCCTTTTTTAATGACCTAAATCTGCTGCTGCCCGCGATAAGACAGGGCCTCCGAAAGATGCTGACTTTGAATATCTGGACTTTGATTTAAATCGGCAATGGTGCGTGCAACACGCAAGACCCGATGATAGCCACGTGCTGATAAATTCAGTTTTTGCTGAGCTATTTCAAGCATCTTCTGGGCAGACTGATCTAATGCGGCATATTGCTCTAGCTGTTTTGGACTCAAACTCATATTCAAGGTATTTTGCCGTTGCATCTGAATTTCATAGGCTGCAATGACGCGCTGTCTGACCGTTTCGGAGTCTTCGGCGGGTCGATTGTCCTGTAGCTCATGCGCCTGTAATGGCGGTACATCAATATGCAAATCAATCCGATCCAGCAGGGGGCCTGAAATCCGGTTCTGATAGCGCTTAATACTTTCCGGCGAACATTGGCAACGGATATCCTGATTGAATGCATACCCACATGGACAGGGATTCATGGCAGCTACTAACTGGAAATTAGCCGGAAAGGTAATTTGGCGTGATGCCCGGGAAATAACAATTTCCTTTGCCTCCAAAGGCTGCCGTAAGACTTCCAAAACTTTACGGTCAAATTCTGGTAGCTCGTCCAGAAATAAAACCCCTAAATGTGCCAGGGTAATTTCTCCTGGTTTGGGGTGTGAGCCGCCACCGACCAATGCTACTGCAGAAGCAGTATGGTGCGGTGCTCGAAAAGGCCGTTGCCCAAAAGGGTGATTGGCATTCGCCACCGAATAAATACTGGCCACTTCCAGATTTTCCTGCGTCTTTAAGGGCGGTAAAATACTGGCCAATCGAGAAGCTAGCAAGGTCTTGCCTGTTCCAGGGGGGCCTCGGAACAGCAGGGAATGACCACCTGCCGCGGCAATTTCTAAAGCACGCCGTGGTCGTAATTGTCCTTTTACATCCGCAAGATCAAACTTATAAAAATGGTCTGTAGCGAGTGGGCCGGCTTCTATTTGCGGCAAGCGCTGCGCTTGGGAAAGATGTTCACACACTTCTTTTAAATGATTGGCTGCAAAGACTTTAAAGTCTGGGAGCTGACAGGCTTCCTGTGCATTTGGGCCAGGTAAAATCAGTTGATGCTGGTCGCTTTGACAGGCAATGGCAATACTCAAGGTACCGCTGACAGGACGTAATTGACCATCAAGGGCCAACTCGCCAATAAATTCAAGATGCTCGGTGCAATCTTCTGGAAGCTGACCTGAAGCCACTAAAATGCCTAAAGCAATCGGTAAATCCAGACGTGATCCATCTTTTGGTAAATCTGCAGGGGCCAGATTAATGGTCAGACGTTTGGTCGGAAATTGAAAGCCGCTATTCAAAATGGCAGAGCGTACCCGGTCTTTACTTTCACGTACCGCCGCTTCGGGAAGCCCTACTATAGTGAGCGAAGGCATACCCGAACTGACATGAACTTCGACTTCAATTAAAGGCGCATGCAGGCCCAGTAAGCCTCGCGTATAAATTTTGGCAAAAGACATTATTATTGTTCCAATATGGTGCGTTATTTTTATAGTTCTGGTGTCTTTTGTGCACTGTACTTGTGCTTATTTTTTGTTCGAAATTTTCTCTTCTAATGCTTCCACCTGTTTCAGTAAATCATTCAGGCGATGATTGGCATTATTTAGGGCAGTACGCTGACGTTCTATTTCTTCTTTAGACACCAAATCCATTTTCGCCACAGCTTCATTTAACAGGGCACGGATATTATGTTCCAAATCTTTCTTGGGTTGTTCGACTTGCTGCAAAATTGCTTGTAATAAAGTTTCAATCATTGTCTGATCCATCGCCGTAGAAAGGAGCACACAGTTTAGCATTGCTAAAATGCAGACTATAGTATTTCAGACAAAATATAGACTTATTCGATTAAAGATATTGTAAAAATCCACATAAAAAATGTCTATTTTTTGAAGATTCAAAGCCTTTATCCGTATAAAATAAGGTATAAATAAACCACATGCCGGGCTTTCTAATTTCCCCCGACCTTAAGAATCTTGGCATGAAATTTGAACGTAAAACCTTACTGGTGAAATAAGCCGAAGGAAAACAAACATGAAGCTCGTAACTGCAATTGTAAAACCTTTTAAATTAGACGATGTTCGCGAAGCATTGTCTGAAATTGGTGTTCAAGGCATCACTGTAACTGAAGTGAAAGGCTTTGGTCGTCAAAAAGGCCACACTGAACTCTATCGTGGTGCTGAATACGTTGTAGATTTCTTGCCGAAAGTCAAAATTGAAATCGCGATTAGCGATGAAATGGTAGACGCGGTGATTGAATCTATTACTCGTGTGGCGAGCACTGGAAAAATCGGTGACGGAAAAATTTTCGTGACTAACTTAGAACAAGTCATCCGTATTCGTACAGGTGAAACAGGTGCAGACGCTGTCTAACTTGGCACGAAGTTTGCTGAGTACCTAATAACTCACAAAAACTTGGTTGGGGGATACGAATGAAAAAAATGCTACTCGCGTTCGGCATGGCCGGCGCTCTTTTTGGTGGTTCTGTTGCATGGGCTGAAGAAGCTGCAACAGCAACACCGACAGAAGAAATTGTGCTTGTTGAAGAAGCAGGCGATACAACAAATACAACAACAGACACGACAGCAGTAATTGCTGAAGCAGCGCCAGTTGAAGCTGCAGCGCCTGCAGAAGAAGAACCAACTCTAGATACCGGCGATACCGCCTGGGTTTTAACCTCTACCGCTCTAGTTTTACTCATGACCATTCCTGGCTTGGCGCTATTCTATGGCGGTATGGTCCGTAAGAAAAACGTTCTGGCGACGATGGCACATAGCTTTATTGCTGCAGCGGTGGTCAGTATTGCCTGGGTGATTATTGGTTATACCCTCGCTTTCGGTGAAGGTAATGCCTTTATAGGCGGTCTGGATAAGTTCATGTTGGCCGGTATTACCACAGAGGCACTTTCAGGCACGATTCCTGAAATCCTGTTTGTGATTTTCCAAATGACTTTTGCCATCATTACGGTTGCCATCATCAGCGGTTCGATTGCAGAGCGTATGAAATTTGGTGCTTTCGTTGCTTTTATCGCACTTTGGGTGGTGATTGTTTATGCACCAATTACCCACTGGGTATGGGGTGGTGGCTGGTTAGGTAACGACGGCGCGCTTGATTTTGCCGGTGGTACGGTTGTACATATCAACTCGGGTGTTGCCGGTCTGGTAGCAGCGTATATGCTAGGCAAACGTATGGGCTTGGGCCGTGAATCTATGGCACCACATAACCTGACCCTTACTGTAATTGGTGCATCTTTACTCTGGGTAGGCTGGTTCGGTTTCAACGGTGGTTCTGCATTAGGTGCCAACGGTTCTGCAGGCTATGCTTTGATCGTGACTCAAGTCGCAGCGGCAGCAGCAGCCATTTCTTGGTTAATCACTGAAAAACTGGCACGTGGTAAAGCTTCTGTACTGGGCGGCGTATCGGGTGCAGTTGCTGGTCTGGTGGTCATTACTCCAGCTGCAGGTTTTGTGACTGTAGGCGGTGCATTGGCGATGGGTCTGATCGGTGGTGTGGTGTGTTTCTGGGGGATTACAGCACTGAAACGCGTATTGAAAGCCGATGATTCTTTAGATGCTTTTGGCTTGCATGGTGTAGGTGGTATTGTCGGTGCGATTTTAACCGCATTCTTCGCTAGCGAATTCATCATGGGTGACAATGCCCCTGCCAATGTCATGCATCAGCTTTGGGTGCAAGTGGAAGGTGTACTGGCAACCATTGCTTACTCTGCGATCATGACCTTCATTATCCTGAAAGTCATTGACTTGATCATTGGAATCCGTGTGGCATCTGATGATGAGCGTATGGGTCTGGATTTAAGCCAACATGGCGAACGTGTCGAATAATAATCAATACACCATAATCAATATATAGTGTAAAACAGCCCGAATGGGCTGTTTTTTTTCTATATGTTGCGTAAAACTCTACAAAGTTTGTAATTTTTGCTACACTCGGAATCCATCTGGATTTGTTCAATTAAACCGCTATGCATTGCCCATTTTGCAATACTGCAGACAGTAAAGTGATTGATTCACGCCTGGCAGCTGAAGGCTGTCAGATTCGTCGTCGCCGTGAATGTGTCAGTTGTAATGAACGCTTCACTACCTTTGAAAGCTATGAAGTGGTGATGCCGCGCGTCATCAAGTCGGATGGCAAAAATGAACCTTTCGATGAAGCCAAATTACGCCGTTCCCTGATGCATGCCTTGCAAAAACGCCCGGTGACCCAGGAGCAGATTGAAACAGTGCTGAGCGATATTCAGCTACAGATTCGCCGTCTGGGTGAGCGTGATGTGAAATCACGTACCATCGGTGAAATCGTGATGCAGTCTTTATTTGCTCTGGATCATGTTGCCTATGTGCGTTTTGCTTCGGTCTATCAGGATTTTCAGGATGTTGAAGCTTTTCGTCATCAGATTGAACAGATGCAACAACGAGAATTACAAGAATAAGCATGGTTGAACTGAATCAAGATCAAGTCTGGATGCGCCGGGCCATTGAATTGGCTCGTCAAGGGCAATATTCCACCAAACCGAATCCGAATGTCGGCTGCGTCATTGTTAAAGATGGTGTGATTGTTGGAGAAGGTTTTCATCCTCAAGCCGGCCAGCCACATGCTGAAGTGTTTGCGTTGCGTCAGGCCGGTGAACAGGCACGTGGTGCCACAGCTTATGTCACCTTAGAGCCTTGTGCGCATTATGGCCGGACGCCGCCTTGTGCCAAGGGTCTGGTGGAAGCAGGTGTGGCTAAAGTTGTCGTGGCCTGTCCTGATCCCAATCCACTGGTGGCCGGTAAGGGCGTACAGATCCTGAAAGATGCCGGGACCGAGGTAGACGTTGGCATCTG
Organism: Acinetobacter lwoffii; assembly: GCA_963516025.1. GTDB lineage: Bacteria > Pseudomonadota > Gammaproteobacteria > Pseudomonadales > Moraxellaceae > Acinetobacter > Acinetobacter lwoffii_R. The sequence continues at coordinate 35,196 of CAUPZU010000017.1, read as the reverse complement.
TGAAGATGAAGCGCATCAGCTGAATCAAGGCTTCCTGAAAGCCATGGCGACCGGTATGCCTTATATGCGTTTAAAAATTGCCTCAAGTCTGGATGGCCGTACCGCAATGGCATCGGGTGAATCAAAATGGATTACCGGTGTAGCAGCACGTCAGGATGTACAGCACTGGCGTGCGATTTCAGGCGCAGTGATTACCGGGATTGATACGGTTCTTGCGGATGACTGTGAACTGAATGTGCGTCAACTGGATGGCCTTGAAGATATCAAGACCGTGGTGCAACCGAAACGGATTATTCTGGACCGTCAGGGGCGTTTACCACTCAACGCAAAAATTTTAGCGCAAGCCGATACCGTAATGGTGATAGGGCCATTTCGTCAGGAGCTTGCAGATCTGGGTGTGCTACACTTGCCGGTACAGCCTTTAGCAGAATTATTAAAGCAACTGGTTCAACAGCATCAGATTTATGATGTCTTGGTGGAAGCAGGGGCGACCTTATCTACGGCATTTTTACAACAAAAATTGGTTGATGAACTGATCAGTTACGTTGCACCGACCCTATTGGGTCGGTCTGCGCGTACCATGTTTAATGCAGAATTTAGCCATATGGCCGAACAACTCCGATTTAAGCTGTGCGATGTAACTCGCTTAGGTGATGACGTGCGCTTCAGGCTAATTCCTTTTCAAGAGACACTATGAGTTCAGAGTCTACGGTTTATCATAAACGTCGCCATGCGGCACGTACCACCGATGAATATCTTTTCCATCAGCTGGTTCCTTATCTAGGTAACAAACGCCGTTTACTGCATTTAATTCTGGAAGCGTTGGAAAGTACAGGAACCCTGAAACGTAGCGATGGTCGTGCGCCGATTTTTGCTGACTTTTTTGCAGGTTCAGGCGTGGTCTCGCGCTTGGCCCGTCAGAATGGCTATCGTGTGATTGCCAATGACTGGGAGCCGTATAGCCACGCGCTGAATCATGCGGTACTGGCCTGTACTGAAGCACCGGCATTTAAAGAACTCGGTGGCTATCAGAAAGCGATTGATTATCTGAACCGTCTGCCGGAAGTTAAAGGCTGGGTGACGCATAACCTCTGTCCACGTAATGATGAAATCTATGATCCAGCCCGTGACCGTTTGTTCTTCAAACGTCGTAACGGCATGCGTATTGATGCGATTCGTCAGCAGATTGCAGCCTGGCAGGCACAAGGTGCAATTGATGATGTGGAAATGTCTGCCTTGCTGGCACCCTTGCTGTATTCCGCCAGTTTTGTCAGCAATACTTCAGGCGTTTTCAAAAGCTTTCATCATGGCTGGGGCGGGAAAACCCAAACTGCGCTGGAACGGATTGAATCATTGCTGTGGCTGACTCCAAGCCGTTTTTGCGAGTCGGATCAGAAAAAGGGAATGGCCGCAGAAATGTGGTGTGTCGATGCCCAGCATCTGGCCAACCAGATGAGCGGCTTTGAAGTAGATGTAGCTTATCTGGATCCACCGTATAATCAGCATGCGTATAGCAGTAATTATCATGTTCTGAATGCGCTGACCTTATGGGATCAAGCCGATTTGCCGACTCCGGATACTAAGGGCTTTAAGAGCGGGATTGACCGGGCATGGCGTAAAGAACGTCCGAGTCAGTACAACTCTTCCAAATATGCACAAGAAGCCTATGAAAACCTGTTGGCGACCATTAATGCGCGTTTCATCCTGACCAGTTATTCAACCGACGGCAATATCAGCGCTACTGATTTATTGCAGGCCAATCTGAAACGTGGCCGGGTGACCTTGCTAACCCAGGATGTGCCGCGTTATCGTGTTAGCAAACAGCGCCAGTCTGAACGTGCCCGCGTGCTGGAATTTATTGTGATTACCGATACCCACGCCAAGTCAGGTCCACCGATCCGTCAATTACTCAGCCAGCTGCATCATTATGCAGAATTGGGTGGTGTGGATACGACCGGCGTTAGTACCCAGTTGGCCCTCTGGTAAAAGAATTGAAAAGGAAATAAAAATGTTTACAGGTATTATCGAAAGCCTCGGCAAAGTCGAAAGTCTGCAAAGCGTTGGTGGTGATGTACGTTTACGCATTCAGACCGATCTGGACATGTCTGATGTACATCTGGGTGATTCTATCGCGACCAATGGTATCTGCCTGACCGTGATCGACTGGGGCGAGAACTGGTATGCGGCTGATGTTTCCCGTGAAAGTCTGAACCGGACCACGCTCGGCACCTGGAAAGCCGGTCAACCTGTCAATGTTGAAAAAGCCATGTTGCCGACTACGCGTTTTGGCGGTCATATTGTGTCAGGTCATGTCGATGCAGTCGGCGAGATCACCCTGGTACGTGAAGATGCACGTTCAATTTATTATGAAGTGACTGCACCTGCTGAAATTGCCAAATATCTCGCAGAAAAAGGCTCGGTCACAGTCGACGGCATCAGTCTAACGATTAATCATTTGCGTGGTAGCGTGATTAGTCTGAACCTGATTCCACATACTGCTGAACGTACCAATATCGGTACCTGGAAAGTCGGTAGCAAGGTCAATCTGGAAGTGGATGTATTGGCACGTTATATCGAGCGTTTATTGCTCGGTGATAAAGCCGCCCAAACCACTGAACAATCAAAAATCAGTATGGATTTCCTGGCTGAAAATGGTTTCTTAAAATAAGAGAAATGTTGATTTACTGAACAGTCTGATTGAAAAATTAGACTGTTTTTTTATTTTTCGGGATAATCAGCAGTTCAACTTGCAAATATTGCCTTGGTGGACGGGTCGAATGCTCGATTTTTTACTTAACTTGGAACAGTCATTGCCGCTATTGCTCGATCAATACGGGGTATGGATTTATGCAATCCTGTTTCTGGTGATTTTTGCAGAAACCGGTTCAGTGTTTTTCTTTTTTCTGCCCGGCGACAGTCTATTGCTGGCTGTGGGAGCTTTGTGCGCCAGCAGCGATCTGGTGACCCTGCATTCGATGGGGCTGTTGTTATTCACTGCCTCGGTGTTGGGCTATAGCGTGAATTATTACACCGGAAAAGTTCTCGGTTTAAAATATTTCAATCAACATTCACGTTATTTCAAGCCGGAATATATGGTGAAAACCAACCACTATTTTATGAAACATGGCGGTAAAACCATTTTAATTGCACGTTTTATTCCCTTTGTCCGCTCATTTGGCCCTTTTGCTGCCGGTTCAGCGCATATGAGCTTTGCCACATTCAGCTTTTATAATATTGCGGGTGGCATCCTCTGGATTGGCACTTTATTAAGCATTGGCTATCTGCTTGGAAATGCGGCCTTTATGCTGGCAGATTTTTTCTAAGACGCGACATAGAAGAAAAAAAAAGCCCGAATTTTCGGGCTTTTTAATGTGAAAGGATCATTTAAATATTATGTAGCTGATCAGAAAATTCTGAATTTTTCAGCATATACTCGATTTCTTCTTTGGCCGCCGCACGCATTTTTTCACGCAGTGCATTGACGGTCTGTTCAATCACGGTTTCTGCCTCAAGTTCCAGACGTAAACGTACACTTTCTAATTCGGATAAAATGCTCTGGTCCTCAATCTGGATGCGACCTCTGGCAAAATCAAAAGTCGTCTCAGGATTTTTTGCATAACGTGCGACATAGTGCTGCACTTCAGCCTCTAGATGCGTATTTATTTCAGCGAGCGCCTGACTCTGTTCGCTAAATTTGCGCTGTTCCTCATGACGTAGCTGTTCTTGATAGGCCTGTTCTTCGGCACGTTTCTCGGCCAAGGCCTTTTCAAGCGCAAGCTGTTTGCGAATACGGGCTTCTTCAATCAATTCGGCCTTGCGCTGCGCATACGCGGCTTCGATCTTGCGTTCAGATTCCTGTTGCAAGCGCTGGTCGCGACTCTGCCATTCTTCCAAAGACGTTTCTGGCTTTAAAATATCGCAGATCCGAGAGAGGTCATCGATAAAGGTCTGACGTACAGCTTCCGGCACATTTAACCAGCGCTGTTTAAAATCGGGACCTACATTTAATGCCACGTGCCTCTCCTTGTGGATGATATCGGTTAAAGCTTATGGGTGTCCGGTTCAATACCTAAACGACGATATTGCTTGAATTTTTCACGACCCAGCTGTTTAGCCGTTTCATGGTTTTCAATGATCTCAATAATGTGACTAAATTTTGCGTAAGGTTCAAGTGCTTCCGGATTAAAATTGAAAATAATCCAGTCGGACTGTTCCGGTAGTGTCGCCGAAATACAGACCGTGGCCTGAGGCTGGTCAATACCATGTGGAATAAAACTGACTGGATCAAAACTCCACAAACATTCATCTAGCTGCTGTTGCAAATCTGTATCGGCACACAGTAACCAGATCCGCGCCGGCTGACGCAGAATCTTACGGCATAAACGACAAGTGCTGTCCACTTGTCGTTCAGGGCTTTTTTCAAATAAATAAAAGCTGACTTTAGCCATTGCTTTGAACGCGATTCGCCAGGAATTGCATCAATAATGGAACTGGACGGCCGGTCGCCCCTTTATTGGTGCCTGAATTCCACGCCGTACCGGCCACATCGAGATGTGCCCAGCGATATTCACGGGTAAAACGTTGCAGGAAGCAGGCTGCAGTCACAGAACCGGCTTTTGGCCCACCGATATTGCCAATGTCCGCAAATGGTGAATCCAGCTGTTCCTGATAGTCATCCAGTACCGGCATACGCCATACCCGGTCAAATGAATGCTGGCCGGCAGCTTCCAGTTCTGCTGCCAGTTTATCATCTGGCGTGAACAGACCTGTCAGCACTGAACCCAAAGCGACCACACAGGCACCGGTTAAGGTCGCAATATCAATCACCAAAGCAGGATTAAAACGTTTTACATAAGTCAAGGTATCACATAGGACCAAACGACCTTCGGCATCAGTATTCAGGATTTCAACCGTCTGACCACTCATGGTCGTTACGATATCGCCAGGACGGGTGGCTTTACCTGAAGGCATGTTTTCTGCTGCAGCGATGGTTCCCACCACATGCAGAGGTAAGCGGGACTCACACAATGCACGCATCGTACCGAGTACAGAGGCTGCGCCGCACATGTCATATTTCATTTCGTCCATGCCTGCGCCCGGTTTAAGTGAAATACCGCCAGTATCAAAAGTAATACCTTTACCCACCAAGACTACCGGTGCTTCGCTACGCTCTGACTGATATTCCATGCTGATAATACGACCTGGACGCTCTGAACCTTTACTTACCGCAAGGAAGGCTCCCATGCCTAAATCTGCCATTTGCTGTTCATCCAGCACTGTGACTTTAAGTAGGTCTGGATATTCAGCCGCCAAAGCCACCGCCTGTTCTGCAAGATATTCAGGGAAACAGATATTGCCCGGACGGTTGCCCAGGTCACGTGCCAGATTTTGTCCGCTTTGCACTGCTTGTACCAGTTGCAACTGTTCGGTAGTTAAGACGCTATGAGTGGCAATCAGGTCGATCTGCTCGAGCACAAATTCATTCTTCTTGGATTTATATTCATCATAACCATAGCTGGCCTGAGTCAGGAAGAGCGCAAACAGATAATGGAATTCTTGTGGAAGTTGTGTCAGATCTACAGAAATCTGTTTGAATTTTTTTTGAGTGACTTGAATAATAGTTTGCGCGATTTTTGCAAGTTTTGCCGGTTGCAGTTCAGCGACCTTGCCTAAACCAATTAGTGCTGCATGGCTGGACTGGCTCACCTGACCAATCAGGCTCAGGCTTTCCGCCAACGCTGCCTTGAATTGAGAGGCTTCAATTAATGTGTCTAAATTATTGATTTGATAGGTTGCGGTTGTATTCTGAAGTTGTTCTGAGTCAACTAAAATCAACAAAGATTGACTTGATCCATTCTCTGGGAATGACGTATTAATTGTAAGTTTCATATTCTGTTTTCACGCCTGTCTAGATGGGTAAATCATTCAGTCATTGAAACATTTATCCGAATAGATTTTCAATGGGCAGGGCGGCCTAGGTTTTATATTTTTGCTATTCGGGTAAACTAGCACTCGTTTTATGGACCTTATTTTGGAAGAATTAATTTGATTATTCGGCGTTATCTGGTCAAGCAAGTTGTCTCGACATCCTTGGTGGTGATTGCCTTATTGACCTTGATCATGATGGGCGGTCGACTGATCAAGTATTTTGGTGTCGCGGCGCAAGGCCGTCTGGATGCAGGCATTTTATTTAGCATTATTGGCTACCGTTTGCCTGAATTCTTGACCCTGATTCTTCCGCTCGGTTTCTTTATTGGACTGATGCTGGTGTTTGGCCGTTTATATGTCGACCATGAAATGGCCGTGATGAATGGCAGTGGCGTCAGTCGGCATCAATTGGCGCGTCTACTGGTGCCGATGACCCTGGTGTTTTTGATTGCCCAAGCGGGACTCATGCTCTGGGCTGCGCCGTGGGGCATTCGCCAGTTTGAAGCCCTGACCACCAGTCAGGCGGTACGTACCGGCTTTGACCTGGTGCGACCGAAAGAATTTATCTCCTCTGGGCCCTATACCATTTATGCAGGTGACCTGTCAGAAGACCGTAAAAATTTAAAAGATATTTTCTTCTATCAGCGTGCGGAAAAAGAAGGCAAACCGGATGTGATGATTCTGGCACAGGAAGCTACCCGAATCGAGGTACCGAATGATGCTGCCAATGTAGTGGATTTGGTCAATGGACGCCGTTATGAGATCTATTCGGGCACACCGCAATATACCCAAGCTGAATTTGAAAGCTATCGTCTGCGCTTAGAAAGCGATGAAGAAGCGCAATTTGCTAGTACTGAAGTTGAAGCCTTACCGACCTCGCAATTGTGGCAGAACCGTCAGGATCCTGTGGTGGCCAGTGAGCTGGGTTGGCGGGTGTTTGTTCCTTTTGCGATTCTGATTGCCCTGATTCTGGCTGTGGCATTGTCTGAAGTGAGTCCACGACAGGGTCGATATCTCAAGTTATTTCCTGCCCTCATGATTTTTGCCAGTCTGATTGTGGCCCTGATGGCAGTGAAGACGCGGATCAGTAAAGAAGAAATGGGCATTTGGGCCTATCCATTGATTCTGATTGCCTATGCAATTGCGGGTGCCTTGTTCTCGCGTAAACAGAAATTAGGCCCGAAAATCAAGAAACAGATTCAGCGAGTGAGGTCTTAACAATGTTGGCACGTCGTATAGTTGCAAAACATGTGACCCAAACCACTGCGCTGGCGATGCTGGGTGCAACCGCGGTATTGGCGGGTTTACAGGTATTATTTACTTATCTGGGTGAGCTTGGTTCGCTCAAAGATGGTTATGGTGCCTGGGATGCCTTGAAATATGTGCTTTGGGGCGCACCAAATTATTTATATGAAATCCTGCCGATTTCTGCACTGATTGGTGCAGTTTTAGGTCTTGGTACATTAGCCTCGAATAGTGAGCTGATTGTGATGCGTTCGGTCGGCGTGAGCTTATGGCGTATTGTCGGGTGGGTGATCCGTTCAGCACTGTTGTTGGTGGTGTTGTCATTTGCCCTGAGCGAGTGGGTCATTCCTTATACCAATGAACAGGCCAAAAGCGTAAAAAGTGCCAGTAAAGCCGCTCAGCTCGGTGAAGTTCGTGGTTACTGGACTCGGGAAGGGCAGCGCTTTATTTATATCGATTATGCTAACTCGCAAGGTCAGTTGAAAAATGTGCAGATGCTGGACTTTGACCAGAACTATCGTTTACGCGGTACCTTGCAGGCAGATCAGGGCCAATTTGTTAAAGATGGTTCCTGGACGCTGCACAACACAGAGCAGTTCGATATTCTCCAAAATGGTAATGCCACACTGGTTAAGCAGCAACAGCAACCTTTAGCGCTAGCATTACAGCCTAAATATGTGCATATGGTGACGATTGATCCTGAAGATTTATCGCCGAGTCAACTGGTCAGTTTCATGAGCTATATGCATGAATACAGCCAGGTGCCTAAAACCTATCAGCTGGCCTTCTGGCAAAAACTCGGCTCGCCTTTTGCCCTGATTGCACTAGTAGTGATCGCCTGTTCATTTATCTTCGGGCCGTTGCGTCAGCAATCCATGGGTTTCCGTCTGGTGATTGCCTTATTTGCCGGACTAGGTTTCTTCTATCTGCAGGATTTCCTCGGCTATGCCAGTCTGATTTATGCACCATCTCCGGCCTGGTTCGTGTTTATTCCGATTCTGATCATGTTCGGCATCGGCGGATACTTGCTGCATCGGGCGCGCTAAGGCACAGGAAAATAGAACAAATCAATCATCATGAGAGGCTTAAACCATATACGGGTCATGGCCTCTTTTTATAAACTTCGCTAAAATAGAGCGATTAATTCGTAGACGAACAGAGTATTTCATTATGACGGATGCAACTGCTGGCAAAATCCCTCACGTTTTGGTGATTATGGATGGTGTGGGTCATCGCGAAGCGGTCGAAGACAATGCGTTTTTAGCAGCTAAACGACCAAATTTAACTGCGATACAGGACAAGCATCCGCATGGTTTGATCTCGGGTTCAGGTGAAGATGTCGGCCTGCCGGATGGCCAGATGGGTAACTCTGAAGTTGGACATATGAACCTCGGTGCAGGTCGTGTGCTGTATCAGGACTTTACGCGAATTACCAAAGACATTCGTACTGGCGACTTCTTTGAACATGAAGTGCTGGTCGATGCGATTGAGAAAGCCAAAGCCTCAGGTGGTGCCGTACATTTGCTTGGCCTGTTGTCTGAAGGTGGTGTGCACTCGCATGAAGATCATATCGTGGCGATGGCAGAGCTGGCACTGAAACGTGGTGCGCAAGTCTATTTACATGCATTCTTAGATGGTCGTGATACGCCGCCGAAAAGCGCACAGCCTTCTTTAGAAAAACTTGATGCCTTATTTGCGCAATATCCAGGTCAAGGTCGTATTGCGACCATGATTGGCCGTTATTTTGCCATGGATCGTGACAACCGTTGGGATCGTGTTGAACAGGCCTATCGCTTGCTGGTTGAAGGTGAAGCGGTTCGTACCGCAGCAACAGCCGTAGAAGGCCTGGAACAGGCTTATGCAGCTGATGAGTCGGATGAGTTTGTCAAAGCTACGCGTATTGGTGAGCTGGCCAAAATTCAGGATGGCGACAGCGTCGTATTCATGAACTTCCGTGCTGACCGTGCCCGTGAATTGACTCGCGCATTTGTGGAAAAAGATTTTGCCGGTTTTGAACGTAAAGTGGTTCCAAACCTGGCGAAATTTGTCATGTTGACTCGCTATCAGGCAACCATTGATGCACCTGTGGCGTATATGCCTGAAGCATTGGTCAACTCGATTGGCGAATACCTCTCTAACCTGGGTAAAACCCAGCTGCGTATCGCGGAAACAGAAAAGTATGCGCATGTGACCTTCTTCTTCAGCGGCGGCCGTGAAGATGAATATCCGGGTGAAAAACGTATCCTGATTCCATCGCCAAACGTAGCCACTTATGACCTTAAACCGGAAATGAGTGCTTATGAAGTGACTGATGAGCTGGTGGCTGCGATCAATTCAGGTGAATTTGACCTGCTGGTGGTGAACTTTGCCAATGGTGATATGGTCGGTCATACGGGTGTATTCGATGCTGCGGTGAAAGCTGTTGAAGCGGTTGATACCTGTTTGGGCCGGGTTTATGAAGCGGTAATGGCGCAAAAAGGTCATATGATTGTGACTGCCGATCATGGTAACGTAGAGCAGATGCAGGACTATCACAGTGGTCAGGTACATACTCAGCATACCACTGAATTGGTTCCGTTTATTTATGTCGGCCCAACTCAGGCCACGATTGCAGAAGGCGGTGTATTGGCAGATGTAGCGCCGACTTTATTAAGTCTGATGCAAGTTCCGGTACCTGCTGAAATGCAAGGTCGTAACCTGATTCAGCTTGATGCATAATTTTCGATAAAATTCTAAAAAGGTCAAAGAATGGCAAGAACACGCTGGAAGTCTGTTGTAATACCATGCTTACTGATGTGTTTGAGTCATTCAGCTTGGGGTGTGGGTTCAAATGAGCCGGCATTCGATGATATGGAAATGGATGGGCAGGTCTATTCCGAAATTCCTGTGGCATCCATTCAAGAATTCGTACAAATTTATGGCATCGTAAAAGATAATTATATCCAAGATAAAAATGACGATGCCTTGTTTCAACAGGCCATTCAGGGTCTGGTCAGTGGCTTAGATCGCTATTCCCGTTATTTGTCGCCTGAAGATTATAAGCAACTGCGTGAATATACCGAAGGTGATCTGGCCAGCATTGATTTTGATCTGCAATTTGACCCGCGGTTGAAGCAATGGGTAGTTCAGGGACTGAGTTCCGATGCTGATTCAGCCAAGCAGGGACTTCGAAATGGCGTCACGGTTTATAAAATTGACGATCAGGTATTAAATAGCCTGAATCAGGAGCAAGTCCGGCAGTTATTGAGCGGAGCCGTTGGCTCTACGCTCATGATCCAGCTTTCCCCGCAAAGTCCGGCCGTTCGTCTGGTCCGCAATACCAAGCTGGATACCGAAATTAAATCGAGCTTGCACAATAACCAGGTGCTGGTTTTACAGGTCAAGGTTTTTCAGCAAGATACTGCCAATGAAATCAAACGTCTGATTGAAAGTTATGCCGACAAGCGCCTAAAAGCCGTATTATTTGATCTGCGCAATAATCCCGGTGGCTTACTCTCGGCTGCAGTTGAATCTGCCGATTTATTTTTGAATCAGGGCGTGATTGTCTCGACCAAAAGCCGTGCTGAAGGCAATCAGCAATTTCAGGCCTTGCCGAGTTTTGAGTTCCAGAATCTGAAAGTTGGGGTGCTGATTAATAACCGTTCGGCTTCTGCAGCAGAAGTGTTTACTGCAGCCTTGAAAGAACATAATCGTGCCTGGGTAGTCGGAGAAAAGAGCTATGGCAAAGGCGTAGTACAGAAACTCTTTCCTTTAAGCAATGGTTCAGCCTTACAGATGACCGTATCGCAATACTTTAGCCCGAGTGGCCAGATGATTGAAGGGCGGGGCGTGCAGCCGCATTTCAACTATCCGTTTAAGCAGGAAATGCATGAGGAGAGCTATTTGGAACATGTCACAGACTTGCTGCTCCTGCAAAAATAATTATTCGTCTTCTTCGGTATCCAGTCCGAACTTTTTCAAACGATAGCGCAGGGAACGGAATGACATGCCGAGTTTTTTGGCGGCCAGTGTCCGGTTCCAATGGGTCAGATTCAGCGCATTCAGTAAAATTTCTTTCTCGACCTTTTCCAAATATAGTTCTAGACCCTCTTCAGGCAGCTTTTTAGGTGCAATCAGGGTTTCGGTCGCAATGATCTCGCTCGTGAGCGTATTTATCTCCTGAGGGCTGTTAAGCGCATGACGTAGCGGTGCACTCTGCAAATGCTGAAGATCAATCCGCTCTTCATCACTTAAAGTAATTGCGCGTTCCATAATATTACGCAATTCACGTACATTACCTGGATAATATTGTCCCAATAAGAACTCTTTGCTACGTTCGGTCAGTTTTTTATTGGGAATGTCCCATTCCTGGCAAATCTTCTGAATAAAGTGTTCGGCCAATAACAGAATATCCTGGCCTCGTTCACGTAATGGCGGTAAAGTCAGATCCATTACATGAATACGGAAATATAAATCCTGACGGAATTTGCCTTGTTGCACCAAGGCTTCCAGATCCTGATGGGTGGCACTGATCACGCGGAAATCCACATCAATTTCGGTATCTGAACCGAGTGGACGAATACGTTTTTCCTGTACGGCACGTAACAGTTTGACCTGCATGGAAAGCGGTAATTCTGCAATTTCATCCAGAAACAGGCTGCCCCCATGTGCAGATTGAATCAGTCCCTGTTTGTCCTGAGCAGCGCCGGTAAAGCTGCCTTTTTTATGTCCAAACAGTTCACTTTCCATCAACTCAGTCGGAATGGCGCCACAGTTAATCGCAATAAAAGGACCTTCATTGCGGTTACTCAGGCGATGGACCAGATTGGCCACGACTTCTTTACCTGTTCCCGATTCACCCGTGATAAAAACCGGTGCCTGGGATCGGGCAATTTTTTGTAAGGTAATGCGCAATTGCTGAATCGGCAGGGATTGTCCAATCAGCATTTTATGTTCGAGCGCATCGTTCGGATTATTATGCGAATAATCCACCGGTTTATTCAGGGCTTTTTGTAAGAGTTGTTCCAGATGTTTCTGATTGATCGGTTTGCTGACAAAATCAAAGGCCCCGGCTTTGAGCGCAGCAATGGCGATTTCCATGTTGCCATAGGCGGTCAGAACTGCGACCGGAAGTGCCGGATAGAGGCTGCCAATCCAGTCCAGTAACTCCAAACCATTGCCATCGGGCAGATTTAGGTCAGTCAGACAGGCATCATATTGATGATTGGCAAGGCATTTTTTAGCATCTTCCAAACGGTGGGCAATGTGCGTACGAATTCCCATGCGCAGCAATGACATTTGCATGAGGGTACACAAATCTTCCTCATCATCCACCAAAAGCACCAGTGGTTGTTGTTCCCCATTCATCTTCCTTGACCCCTTTAAAGCGTAATACGTTGACAGCTGATGCGAAAGCATGCGCCCTGTTCTTGTTGTATATAGTTTAATTGTGCCTGATTTGCTTCGCAAAAACTATGTGATAAATACAATCCTAATCCGGTACCACTAATCGAGGTGCTAAAAAAGGGTTTGAACAATAGAGCTTGATCATGTACGGCTACGCCAGAGCCAAAATCCCGTACATCAATCCAGACCCGATGTTCATAGGGATGCACATTCAGCTGAATATAGGCTGCATCGGCTGAATTGTGACGAATCGCATTACGAATCAGATTAATCAGGATTTGCCGGAACTGTGCTTCATCAAACTGAATCACCAGCGGGATATCAATATTAAATTGAATCTGATCGCGAATATCGGCCAGATCTTCCTGGATAAATAACGGGATAAATTCATTGAGATGAATCGGCACCGGATGGGTTTCTTTATTTTTGACCATATTCAGCGTGTCCTGAATAATCCGGTCAATCCGGGTCGCCTGTCGGCCAATCATCTGCTGGAGTAGCTGTTGCTGTTCAGTTTCTGAGTCCAGATACAAATCATTGGCCTGCACAATGGCCGCCAAGGGGTTACGAATTTCATGGGCAATACTGGCTGAGAGTTGACCCAGTGCAGCAAGTTTAAGTTGCTGCACCTGCTGATTCAGTTTTTTGGCATCCTGTAACACCAGTAGCATTAGAGTCTGATGCGGCACAATCAGTTTTTGCACCTGCACATGAATATTATAGCGACTTTGCTGGGATTCAAACTGAAAGCGCTCACCATTTTCTAGCGTTTCAAAATGGATCAGTTCAAATAAATCTGGCTGTGATTGAGATAAAGTAAATTTCTCATGGCCGTATTTGGACTCAATTCCAAGAAGATTACAGGCGGCAGGATTACTGAGTACCACATGATAGTTTTCATCCAGAACCAGATAACCGGTTTCAATCTGTTCCAGAATATAGCGGTTAATATTCTGTAAGCGATGCAGTTCCAGCGATTGAGAAAAATTCAAATTTTCCAGAATCTGAAAACGGCGCACGGCAATTTGTCCAGTGCCATAAACCACAAAAAACAAAAAGGCCAGCAGGGCGCTATTACTGATATTGCTGAGTGAAGAAAACGCAAAAATACTGCCGATAAAATGCTGATAAATAACACTAATGACTGCAATGAGGGTGACGACCAAGGCCTTTTTTGCATCTAATAATAAAGATGCAGAAAAGATAGTAATCACAAACAGCAGCCCAATTTGCAGATTAGGACCGTCGCTCGCCAAAGTCAGAAAACTTAAAACGCAGACATCGCTAAAGAAAATCATAATCAGCTGCGGCTGGATCAGTCGTCTGATCCATTTCAGCGCAAACAGCTGTATGGTATTGATCGCAACCCCGATTCCCAGCGCATAATAATATAGCTGCGGGTATTGATAATCGGTGGTGAGTTCAGGGTAGGTCAGCAGGAAAATCAACAGCAGGCCGGTACTGATCAACAGGCGATAAGCGCTATACCAGATACCAAGATGATATTGATTGAGCGCAGAATAACTGGATTTTTGTGCCATATGCACCGCGACTCGTTAAAAGCTAAGGTTTAATGAGTCCATAGCGCATGGCCAAATGAGTCAGTTTGACATCGCTATCGATATTCAGTTTTTCAAAAATACGGTAACGATAAGTATTCACGGTTTTAACACTCACAAAGAGCTTGTCGGCAATTTCCTGGGCGCTGATACAATTCACCACCATCATCGCGACTTGCATTTCACGTTCTGACAATGCATCAAAAGGCGATTGTTGTGTATCAGAAAGGTAAGAGCTGGCTAACTGTTCGGCAATGTCGGCACTGAAATATTTGCCGCCTTGCATGACTTTATTAATCGCACGGACCATTTCCGAAATCGGGGCCCCTTTGGTGATATAGCCTTTGGCACCGGCTTTCAATAGCAGGGACGGATAAGGTTCTTCTGCCAGACCGCTGACCGCTAGAACTTTGGTTTCCGGCGCACTCTGAAGTAGACGGCGCGTGGTTTCTACGCCGCCAATGCCCGGCATATTTACATCTAACAAAACTACATTAGGATGATGTTGACGAACCAGAGAGATCGCTTCTTCACCAGATTCAGCTTGTCCAATTACCTGAACCTCCGCATGGTCTTCTAGCATTCTGCAAATTCCAGTACGAACTAATTCATGGTCGTCCACAACTAAAACTGTGATCACCTACGCTCTCCCTCTGTTAAAAAAATCATTTTTTTGTTACATAAAGCAAAATAAGCTTGCAATGAAAGTACAAAATTAGCAATCCTATTCGCAAGATTAAATCTGAAACTTATCACACAGTGTCGAGAACAAAAAATGTTCGGCATTGTGTTTAAATGTAAGGCATATTAGAGGTAATACGCAAATCAATCTTACCTCTGTTAGTTGAGTGAAGGAATAGTGAAGAAAATAAACAAGTCTTTAAGGCATCTACTCGGCCTGTCCGTGTTAATCAGCATGAGCACGACAAGTTTTGCTGAAATCATTATGAATTCTGGCACGGCAGAGGGCGGTTCCAGCATTAGTTGGTCTTCTGAAGAAGTTAACCAGTTAATGAGCGATGATTTTAATGCGTCAGCCAATGAGCCTTCGCCACCCGGGTCTGCAACAGTGACCACCACTTTGCGTCAGGCCGGCACAGCAGCGCCAGCAGTAATCAAACCTGCTTATACTGCGCCGCAGATTATTGATACCAATCATTTTAGTAATCAACCTTCTGTCAATGCACGGGCTGCACTGGTCATGGATGCGCAAACCGGTGAAGTGCTGTTTAGCAAAAATACCAATACTGCCTATCCGATTGCATCGATTACCAAGCTGATGACAGCGGTGGTGATTTCTGATGCACGTCTGAATATGTCGGAAAAAATCACCCTGCAACAGGCTGATTTTTCCTGTTCAGGCTGTAAAAGCTCAAGCTCGACTTTAAGAGCAGGGGACAGCATGAACCGTGCTGAAGCTTTACTGTTTGCTCTGATGAAGTCCGAGAATCCGGCTGCAGCCGCTTTGGCACGGACCTATCCGGGTGGTCGATCAGCGTTTATTGCCAAAATGAATGCCAAAGCCAAAGAGCTGGGAATGAACTCCACTCGCTTTATGGAATCAACAGGTTTGCATCCGGGTAACGTGGCATCAGCTCGTGACTTGGGAATCTTGGTAAATACGGCCTCTCAATACGGCCTGATTCGTCAGTTCTCGACCACGCCAAGCTATGACTTTAACTTGGGTTATCGTGTATTGAAATCGAATAATACCAATGCCTTGGTACGTAATGGCGGATGGAATATCAATATTTCTAAAACCGGTTTTATTAATGAAGCAGGGCGCTGTGTGGTGATGCACACCACTCTGAATAACCGTCCTGTGGCAGTGGTACTTTTAGGTGCAAACAGCTCACAGGCGCGTACCAATGATGCGACCCGTTTAATGAGTTGGGTTAGCCAGCAACCTAAACGAATCTAATTGATTGGTTCATAAAAAAAAACCCTGCACTTGCAGGGTTTTTTTAATTCTGGCCGAAATTACATATTCGACAGAATAGAGTCTTTAACTTGAGTCATGGTCGCATCAATCGACAGCATCACAGCATCAGCACATTGCTTGATGGCAGTGTCTGGATCTTTCAGACCGTTACCCGTTACGGTACATACGATCACTGAACCTTCAGCAATTTTACCCGCTTTAATATCACGGATCGCGCCGCCGACAGACGCAGCAGATGCCGGCTCTACGAACACACCTTCATACATAGAAAGCAGACGTTGAGCTTCAAGAATCTCCGCATCAGTCAGTTCATCGAACCAGCCGTTTGAATCACGAACAACCGCTTTAGCATGATTGAAGCTTTGCGGATTGCCGATACGAATCGCAGTTGCAACAGTTTCCGGGTTTTCTACTGGACCGCCACGAAGGAACGGTGCAGCACCAGAGGCTTGGTAACCTGCCATGATTGGCAAACCTGCCGGTTTAGGACCAGTGAAAGCATCAGTTTCAGCATCGTAAACGACTTGCTCAAATTCTTCTTTCGACTGGTTAGCCACCGCTTCGGTATAACCCATCCAGTGTGCAGTGATGTTACCCGCGTTACCTACAGGCAGGCAGTGATAATCCGGTGCACGACCTAAAGCTTCAACGATTTCATAAGCAATGGTTTTTTGACCTTGCAGGCGGTATGGGTTGATTGAGTTTACAATCGTTACCGGTGCCTGATCGGCAACTTCTTTAACCAGACGCATACCGTCATCGAAGTTACCGCGAATTTGCATGGTGATCGCACCATACATCATCGCTTGAGCCATTTTACCCATGGCAATTTTGCCTTCAGGGATGAGCACGAATGCTTTGATGCCAGCACGCGCAGCATATGCAGCCGCAGCCGCAGAGGTGTTACCAGTAGATGCGCAGATGATGGCTTTAGAGCCTTCTTCAACGGCTTTGGTCACCGCCATAGTCATACCGCGGTCTTTAAATGAACCAGTCGGGTTTAAGCCCTCGTACTTCACATAAATTTCAACATCTTTACCAATAATGCGTGGAATATTCTCAAGCTTGATCAGTGGAGTATTACCTTCACCCAAAGAGATCGCACGAGTAGTTGCAGACACTGGTAAACGGTCGCGATAGCGGTCAACTAAACCAGTATAACGATTGGCATTCGACATGATGATGTTCCAATTGTGTGTAGAGCTTGGCAAGGGGAATGCTCCCCTCAACCCGATTAATTATCAAGCGATTCTAAACGAATTCGTACAATTTCGCCATGAATGACGGGTAATGCTTGAATTTGTGAAAGCGCTGCATCCATTTTTGATTCGACGATAGGATCAGTCAGAATCACGATAGGAATAAGGTCTTTGGATAAACGTGGTTGCTGCATGATCGCATCAATACTGATGCCGGCACGACTGAGAATCGTGGTCACATCGGCAAGCACGCCCATCTGATCTTCGGCATTAATACGGATGTAATAGCCGGTGGTCATTTGTTCACGACTCAAGATCGGTAAATCACTGAGCGCTTCAAAAGCCAGTTGCGGAATGGTGCCTGCGCCGTCTTCTGTGTAAATAATGTCACGGACAATATCAACCACATCGGCAACAACCGCAGAAGCCGTTGGTCCCGCACCCGCGCCAGCACCATAGTACAGTGTTGGGCCAACCGCATTCGCTTGTACCAGAACCGCATTTTTCACGCCGTTAACATTGGCAATCAGCTGGTCATCTGGAATCAGGGTCGGGTGTACACGGAGTTCAATCCCGGCATCGGTACGGCGTGCAATACCCAGGTGTTTAATCCGGAAACCGAGGTCTTCGGCATATTTCACGTCTTGTGCAGTGACTTTGCCAATGCCTTCAGTAAAGACTTTGTCAAACTGTAGCGGAATACCAAAGGCACATGAGGCCAGAATGGTGAGCTTGTGCGCAGCATCAATACCTTCCACATCAAAGGTCGGATCAGCTTCAGCATAACCCAGTTCTTGAGCCTCTTTCAGCACATCTTCAAAAGCACGGCCTTTTTCACGCATTTCACTGAGAATGAAGTTACCCGTACCGTTAATAATACCGGCCAGCCATTCAATCTTGTTGGCTGCCAGACCTTCACGAATCACTTTAATAATTGGAATGCCACCAGCCACTGCGGCTTCATAGGCAATCTGTACGGCATTGTCTTCAGCCGCTTTAAACAGTTCGTTGCCGTGTTCAGCCAAGAGTGCTTTGTTGGCCGTTACAATATGTTTGCCATGTTCCATGGCTTCCATAATAATTTCAAAAGCAGGATGAATTCCGCCCATGACTTCCACCACGACGTCTACATCAGGTTGACGTACGATGTCCATCAAGTCGGCACTTTGTTTGACCGATTCTGGCAGATCCAGATCAGGACGTGGACGACGGGTGCCTACATGGGTAATTTCAATTTCACGACCGGTGCGACGTTTGATCTCAGCAGCATTTTCTTTTAATAGTTTCAAGGCACCACCACCTACAGTACCAAGACCGAGGATTGCCAGACGAACTGGTTTCACGTCACACTCCAAATATAAACAGTTTTTTACAAGAGCCTAGATCATAGCTAAAAAACCCGCCTGACTCTAGGGTCATTTCAGAATATCTTTATCTATAAAATAAAGTTAAATAACGTATTAAAATGAGTTATTTAAGCCGATTCAATAATTCCGATGTAGACAGGTAACCGCCCAGATAAGTACCTTCTGAATTATAAATGGCAGGGGTGCCATTCACGCCCATATTCAGACCCATTTGATATTGATCTTGAACAGGATTTTCACATTTCTTTGCACTAATCTGTGCACCCGCAATCGCTTGGTCAAAGGCACTGCGACGGTCGGCACTGCACCAGATTGCTTCCATGGCCGGCATATGCTGTTCACCACGCGGCCAGGCGATATAACGCACTTCAATGCCTTTGGCATTCATCTCATCCATTTGTTCATGGAATTTATGGCAATACGGACAACTGACATCGGTAAACACATAGACCACATGCTTGGCTTTGCCTTTAGCTGGATAGACCAGCAAGTCTGCTGGCTTGAGTTCAGCAAAGAGTTTATTGTTGATGCCTGCCTGCAGGTTTTCGCTGACATTGTGTAGCTGTTTGTCGCCGAGACGGATCACATCGCCCTGAATCAGGTATTTACCGTCACTGGTGACATAGACCGCAGACATGCCTTCCAGACTCACCCAGTACAGGTTTGGAACTTCAGTGGCTTTAATGTCAGTAATTTTGGCACTGATGCCAGCAGTTTTGAAATGCTTTTCCAACGTAGACGCCAGACGCTGTTCTGCATTACGTTCGGTTAGGGTAGAGGCTTCGCCCGTCGCCGGTGCGCTTGCAGTCAACTCTTGCTTTTTATCGTTGTTAGTGGAATTGGAACACGCAGTCAGACCCAAACCAGCAGCAAGTGTGCAAGCCATAAAAATTTTTGAGCGGGCAAATGTCATAAAAAACCCTTTTCTTCTTGGATTAAAAACAGAGTATTAGCATAACAAAAAAAAATACCCACACGTCAAACTTCTCAGTTTATTCCATCCGGATATGTTTTAAGCACGTGGATGATGGGTGGCATGCAGCTGTTGCATCCGTACCTGTGCCACATGGGTATAAATCTGGGTGGTAGACAGATCACTATGCCCGAGCAACATCTGCACTACGCGTAAGTCTGCGCCATGATTGAGTAAATGTGTCGCAAAGGCATGACGTAAGGTATGCGGTGACAGTTCGGACTGAATGCCGGCCTGCAGCGCATAACGCTTAATCGCATACCAGAAATTCTGTCGGCTCATGATGCCGCCATGCTGGGTCAGAAACAGATAATCGGTCGAAGTCTTATACAGTTGCGGACGGGCTTCGTTCAGATATTTTTCTACCCATTCACAAGCCATTTGTCCCATCGGAACCAGGCGTTCTTTATTGCCCTTACCGACGATACGTAAATACCCCTGTTTTAAGTTGATCAGTTCCAGACGTAAGTTAATCAGTTCGGTCACCCGGAGTCCGCAGGCATACAGCACTTCAAACATGGCGCGATCGCGCAGCCCTAATGCCGTGTTGATATCCGGAGCATGAATCAGGGCTTCGACATCCGCTTCGGATAAATCTTTAGGTAAGGCCCGGCCCAGTTTTGGGGTTTTATGTGCAGTCACCGGATTGTCGCTACGCAGTTTCTGCTCACGCAGAAATTTATAAAATGAACGCAAGGCAGACAGGCAGCGGGCAATCGAACGTGGGCTTTTTTGCTGTTTGGTCAGCGCAATCAGTACATCGGAAATATCATCATGATTCCATTCCGGTAGAGGCTTGCTCAGGCATTCTGCACATTGCACCAGATCGGACAAATAGGCATTGCGGGTATGCGGGCTGACAGTCTGCGCAATCAGATAATCACGAAAACCCTGTAAATAACTGAACGCATCAGGAATCTGGACAGGGGCAGGAATACGGGGTTTTTTATTCAGCATAGGGTGAAAGGATCTGATCTGAAAAAGCGACAATCGGGATTGGTATTCTCCACTGTAGTTTAATTTTATGACAGTGTCGATGTGGTATAAGGCTAAATCGAAATGTAATTAATCTTATTTGTTAATTATTCTCATTTGTTTGTATACTGTACAAAATAGTTTAGGAATTTCACGGTGCGTTTGTCTGATTTAAAAGCAAAACAAATTGCCATCATTCGAAAAGTGAGTCGAACAACTGATGGTGAAAGTGCTCTACACGATGTCGTCGCGAGTCGTTTGGAAACTTTAGGCTTTGTACCAGGTACAAAGGTACAGGTCATTACTAAAGGTATTTTTGGTGGAGATCCCATTTTGATTCAAGTTGGATTCACACGTTTTGCTTTGCGTAAATCAGAAGCAGCCAAAATTGAAATCGAACAGGCGGTGTCGGCATGAGTGATACATTACGTATTGCCCTTGTCGGTAACCCTAACTGCGGTAAAACTTCATTATTCAACCATTTAACCGGAACGCGCCAAAAAGTCGGTAACTATGCGGGTGTGACGGTTGAACGTAAAGTCGGTACGTTTCAGCTTGC
Organism: Acinetobacter lwoffii; assembly: GCA_963516025.1. GTDB lineage: Bacteria > Pseudomonadota > Gammaproteobacteria > Pseudomonadales > Moraxellaceae > Acinetobacter > Acinetobacter lwoffii_R. Next base: position 14,064 of record CAUPZU010000017.1, on the reverse strand, counting down.
CTCAGGCAAAGCGGTACGGGTACTGGATTTGCCGGGAACCTATAGTCTGGATGCAACCAGTCCGGATGAAGAAATCACCCGCAACGTCGTACAAGGTAAAATTGCGGAAGAGCAGGAGCAGGATGCATTTTTATGTGTGGTAGATGCCACCAATCTGAAACTGCATCTGGGTCTGGTGCTGGAAATGATTGCACTGGGTCGTCCGGTGCTGGTTGTGCTGAACATGATGGATGAAGCACGCCGTCGTGGCATGCAGATCAATACCCAGAAGCTGTCTGAGCGACTGGGCGTACCTGTGGTAGAAACGGTGGCTGTGCGCAATTCAGGGATTGAAAACCTGAAAAATGCGCTGGATCAAGGCAAGTATTCTGTACCACAGACCGAACTCAGCGGCTTGAAAGGTGATAGTCACCAGCGCGTAGAAAACATTCTGAATGACGTGGTCAATTTCGTCGATCAGGAAGATAAGCGTACCGATTTTCTTGACAAGATTTTTCTGCATCCGGTATTGGGCTTACTCAGCCTAGCTGTAATGATGTTCGTGATTTTCCAGGCGGTATTTGCCTGGGCTGCGCCGTTTATGGATGGCATCGAAACCTTCTTCGGCTGGCTGGGTGAGTTCCTCGGCGAATATATTTCGCATCCCTTACTGAATAGTCTAGTGGTGGATGGGATTATTGCCGGTGCCGGTGGCGTGGTGGTGTTCCTGCCACAGATTCTGATTCTGTTCTTCTTTATTCTGGTACTGGAAGAATCAGGTTATTTACCGCGTGCTGCTTTCCTATTAGATAAGCTGATGTTTAAAGCCGGTTTATCAGGACGTGCCTTTATTCCGTTATTGTCCAGCTTTGCCTGTGCCATTCCCGGCATCATGGCATCGCGGACCATCAGTGATCCACGAGATCGTTTAACCACGATTTTTGTTGCACCTTTAATGACCTGTTCGGCGCGTTTGCCAGTTTATGCCTTGCTAATTGCGGCATTTGTACCCGCACAAACTGTCTGGGGTTTCCTGAATCTGCAAGGTCTGGTGCTCTTCGGTCTTTATATGGCAGGTATCGTAAGTGCCTTGCTGGTGTCTTTTGTGTTGAAATTCTTCCACAAAGATAAATCACAGCACATGCTGCTGATGGAACTGCCAAGCTACCGTTTTCCGGACTTGAAGAACGTTTGGATCGGCTTATTGGATCGCGGCAAAATCTTCTTGAAACGTGTCGGCGGCATCATCTTCGCCTTATCGATTGTGCTGTGGTTCCTGTGTACGTTCCCGCAGCCACCAGAAGGTGCAACCCTGCCGGCCATTGATTATTCATTGGCAGGGATGCTCGGTCATCTGATGCAACCGATCTTTGCACCCCTCGGTTTTAACTGGCAGATCTGTATTGCCCTGATTCCGGCGATGGCAGCGCGTGAAGTGGTCGTTGCAGCACTGGGCACAGTCTATGCGATGTCGGCAGTTGATGAAGATGCGATGTCTGAAGGTCTGGCTGCGCTGATCAGCGGTGGAGGTGATCTGGGCTGGTCAGTGGCGACAGGTTTGTCTTTGCTGGTGTGGTTTATTTATGCACCACACTGTCTGGCGACCTTGGCAACGGTTAAACGTGAAACAGGTTCCTGGAAAACTGTCAGTATTATGACTGTTTACCTGTTTGGTCTGGCATATTTCATGTCATTCCTAACTTATCAAATTGCTTCATATTATTTGGGCTAAATCTCAGCTTGGCCTTGGCCAGTTGAGTTTACTGCATTGTATATGTATGGGAGATTGAGATGATTGAAATTCTAATTGTGACAGCACTGGTGCTTTGGAGCATGCTGGTTGTCTTTAAAAAGGTGTTTCCCAACACCTCTAACTCAGTCTTCCAGAAGTTGTCTGATGCCTGTGCAGTCAAGGGCTGGCAGCGTCTGGCCAAATGGCTGCAACCGGGTATAGCTGCAGGCTGTGGTGGCAACTGTGCCTGCCCAGTTTCAGAAAAAAGTGTAGAAGATAAGCCAGCCCAACAAGCGGTGAAATGGAAATAATTTCCTTTTCTGACTGAATTTTAAAAACCGTCATGATCATGACGGTTTTTTTACGCATGGACACAAAAAAAATGTGCAGAAAGGCCAATCAGAAAAGGCATTCAAAACAGCAAAGTGCTACCATTTCGTCAGTTTCAAAATAGACCAAAATATGGGGCGAAAATGTTAATACAACGTGGTGGGTTAAAAGTCGTTGCAGGACTCGGAATATCAGGTGTTGCAGCAGTCAATTTCTTGCATAGTCAGGGCTACCGCGTTGCAGTAACAGATTCAAGAGCTAACCCGCCAGGGCATGACCAGATACCCGCTGAGGTTCAGACCAGTTTTGGTCAGTTTGACGCCGAACTGTTACTTTCTGCAGAAGAAATCGTGATTAGCCCCGGGCTTGACCCTAAACTTCCTGAAATTCAGGCAGCGATTAACAAGGGTATTCCGGTAGTCAGTGAAATCCAGATTTTACGCCGTGCTACGGATAAGCCTATTGTGGCGATTACCGGTTCTAATGCCAAAAGCACCGTGACTACCTTGATTGGCCTGATGGCAGCAGATGCAGGCAAAAAAGTCGCTGTCGGTGGCAATCTGGGGCGTCCTGCGCTAGACCTCACCAAAGATGATCCTGAGCTATATATACTTGAGCTGTCCAGTTTTCAGCTGGAAACCACCTCAAATCTGGCGGCTGAAGTCGCGGTGGTGTTGAACATGAGTGAAGATCATCTGGATCGTCATGGCGATATGATGGGTTATCACACGGCGAAACACCGGATTTTCCAGGGTGTGAAAAAAGTCGTATATAACCGTGATGATTCTCTGACCCGTCCATTGGTACCGGACGTAACACCGATGCAAAGCTTCGGCCTGAATGCACCAGATATGAACCAGTACGGTATTCTCAAGGATACGGATGGCAGCATCTGGCTGGCGCGTGGTCGTGAGCGTCTGCTGAAAAGTACCGAGATGTATATGCAGGGCACGCATAATGTTGCCAATGCCTTAGCCTGTCTGGCGCTGGGTGAAGCGATTGGCCTGCCACTGGAAAGCATGTTGAATACCTTAAAGACCTTTAAAGGTCTGGAACATCGCTGTGAATTCGTTAAAGAAGTGCAAGGCGTACGTTATTATAACGACTCCAAAGGTACCAATATCGGCGCAACCTTGGCGGCTCTCGATGGTCTAGGTATGGCGATTGAAGCCCAAGGCGGTAAAGTCGCGATTATTCTCGGTGGTCAGGGCAAAGAGCAGGACTTTAAAGCCTTGCGTGAATCATTAAGCAAATATGCCAAAGTAGCGGTATTAATCGGTGAAGATCGTCCCGTCATTGAAGCAGCGATTGCGGGTACGACTGAACTGATTCATGCGGACAGCTTGCAGCAGGCAGTAGAAATCTGCCAAAAGCACACTCAGGCACATGATGTCGTGCTATTGTCTCCTGCATGCGCAAGTTTTGATATGTTCTCGGGTTATCCTGAGCGTGGTCGCAAGTTTGTTGCGTATGTGAATGAACTCAATTAAGAATAACAAGGATTCGTGATATGGCTGGGTTTGCTCAGACTACGATCAATAAATTAAATCAATTTTATACGCAGTGGATACCTAGAATACCTGCTGAAGTGAATCCACGGAATGTATTGATTTTCTGTGTGTTGGCTTTGCTCTGCATTGGTTCGATCATGGTGGCATCGGCCTCGATGCCCTATGCAGAACGTATGCATGAAAATCCGTTTCACTATATTAGCCGACATGGGATTTCGATTTTTGTCGCTGCCGTAGCAGCTTTTCTGGCTTATAAAATTCCTTTAAAAGTCTGGTTTAATAACACTTTTTTTTTGTGGATTATTACCATTGTGCTGCTGGTGGCGGTGCTGTTTGTCGGAACAGAAGTCAATGGTTCCAAGCGCTGGATCCGGGTCGCTGGTTTTACCTTACAGGCTTCGGAAGTCGCCAAAGTGATGATGGCAATTTTTACTGCAGACTACGTGGTGCGCCGTGCGGAAGAAGTACGGAATAATATCAAGGGTCTGGTCCGTTTAAGTGCCATCATGGGTGCTACCGTCGGTTTGATTATTCTCGAGCCTGACTTGGGTGCAACCGTGGTAATTACCTTAACCATGCTTGGCGTGTTCTTTCTGGCGGGTGCGCCGTGGATTCAGTTCGGTGTGGCTTTTATGACCTTGGTCGGCGCATTTGCTGCCGCGATTCTGTTGGAACCGTATCGTCTGCAACGTCTGCTGTCTTTTTCGAATCCTTGGGAAGATCCCTTAGGCACCGGTTATCAGCTCTCTAATGCCCTTATGGCCTTTGGCCGTGGGGAATGGGCAGGGGTAGGCTTGGGGCATAGTATCCAGAAAATGTCTTATTTGCCTGAGGCGCATACCGATTTCATGCTGGCAATTTTGGGTGAAGAATTTGGCTTTTTAGGCATTTCAACCATCCTGATCTTGTCCTTCACCATGCTGGTTTGCTGTATCCGCATTGGACACCGCGCCTTGCAGCATCAATATTTGCGTGCCGGCTATCTGGCTTATGGCATCAGTATCATTTTCCTGTTACAGATTCTGGTGAATGCCGGTATGAATATGGGCATGTTGCCGACCAAGGGTTTGACCTTGCCATTTATTAGTTATGGCGGTTCATCCCTGATTATCTGTGCGGTCATGATCAGTCTGATTCTGAAAATTGATTCGACCACGCGTCAGGTCAATCCAAGCCGCGAAGAATCAAGCTTCTAGATTGGAGTTTCGTCCTGGCTCTGGCTGAGCATGGTCCAGTACCGTGCTCGGCATTGCGGTTCCACAATTGGAACAGGTCACAAAAGCAGATTTAGGCTTGGAAAGTGGAATCAAGGGTATAAAAAATAAAGAAAAATAATTACGCTGCTGTTTTAGCTCATAGCCCGAACGAGTACGGCAGACCGGACACAGAAACTGGCTTTTCTCAATGGTTTTGGTTTTAGGGCCGACGCCAAAAATAAAAAACATACTCTTCTTCCTATCTATTTTTCATTGTAGAAGTCTAGCTTAAGTGAAAAGCTGTTTTTATAAATAGTGACCTTGTAGCTCAGTTGTATGTGGAATCCGCTCAATGTCCCATTGTACTACCGCCTGTTGCAGCATCCGATCGGGAGTGTCCAAATCAACTTCAGCCTGATGCAAAGCCTGAAGTGCCTGTTTTAATAATTGGGGTGCCTGAGTTAAATCCAGTGCTTGGGCCAGATTCTGTTTTGACAGTTTTTGCCCCTGATCATTCATTGCCAGCGGTAGATGCATATAGCTCAGACGCGGATAACCGAGTAACTGTCCCAGATAGATTTGCCGTTCGGTATTATCTAAAAGATCAGCTCCACGTACCGCATGAGTCATACCTTGCAGATAGTCATCGACTACTACAGCCAGCTGGTAATTCATAATGCCGTCACGACGTTTTAAGACAAAATCGCCCAGATCTTTTTTCAGTTCTGAACAGTGCTGACCTTGCAGCCGGTCTTCAAAACAGATTTCAACATCTTCAACTTTTAAACGGATGGCCTGATGCTCAAAAGCCAGACCCAAGTTGCGGCAGGTATCCTGATAGATATGGTTGGAACCGAGCATTTTACGGGTACATTGACAAGCATAGACTAGGTCTTGCTGACGTAATTGCTGGATGACGTCTTCGTAAATATCTAAACGGTCTTTCTGGAAAATGATTTCGGCATCAGGTTCAAGCTGAAAGGCATCCATGGCACGCAGGATATGCTCTTCGCTGCCGGGATAAATACGCGGAATGTCGGTGTCTTCAATCCGGACCAGCCATGTGCCTTGATTGGCTTTGGCATCGCAGTAACTGGCAACTGCGGTAATGAGGGAGCCAAAATGCAAAGGGCCGGTTGGCGATGGCGCGAACCGGCCCACATAAGCCATCCTGTTGTCCCCCTCCTTTTTTAAAGGAGGGGTTAGGGGAGGATTATTTACAGACATACTTAACCGTTATTTTGCTTCTCTTTGATCTCTGCAAGGGTTTTGCAGTCAATACATAAAGTAGCCGTTGGACGTGCTTCTAAACGACGCAAGCCAATCTCGATACCACAAGTTTCACAGAAACCATAGTCATCATTCTGGATTGCTTCGATCGACTGTTCGATTTTACGAATCAGTTTACGTTCACGGTCACGGGTACGTAACTCAATCGCAAACTCTTCTTCCTGAGTCGCACGGTCATTCACATCTGGAAGAGCAGTATTTTCGTCTTGCATCGTATTCAGGGTACGATCCACTTCTGACATCAACTCAGCTTTCCAAGCCAGCAAGATTTGGCGGAAATGCTGAAGCTGACCTTCAGACATGTATTCTTCATTTTTTTTAGGTTGATAAGGTTCAATACCAAATAAGCTAGCAGTAGAACCACCGTCAGTCGTTTTAGGCTTAGATTTGCGTACGCGCTTTGCAGCTTTCTCTTCTACAACATCAGTTTGATTGTCTAAGACTTGATTTTGGTTGTCATTCGCCATTTAGGGCATTCCTCATCTATGCGTATGATTGCTACGCAAAAAATATGGTGATATGCAGTTTTTTATCCACCCTTTAGAAAGATTATCCTCCTATGGGGGCCGTCATCATATAGACTTTTTATGCTTATTGATAGTCTTTGATGTCTGGACTATGCATATCACATTTCCTTTGGTTGCAATAAAGTAATGCAAAAAAAACAAATTGAAAAGTTAATAACCTGAAATTTCGGTATTAATATTTTGCTGGCTCAATGCCACCCGTTCAATATAGGTATCAAACTCACCATTTTGTTGCAAATGTAATACACGATAACCTGGTGCCGCCTGATCTAGCGCGAAATCTTCACTTTTAGGTTTAAACTGCACACTGGTCGATGGCGTGGATAAAAAGTAGATGCCATGCCATTCGTTGCAGGAATCCTGATGCACATGACCAAACAGAACCAGCTTGATATTATGATGCCGAGCCAGTACATCTTTCAAATCTTCAGCATTTTTCAGCCGGTGCTGATCAATCCAGTGCGATTTCATCGCAAAAGGATGATGATGGCAAGCGACAATGACATGCTGATGCTTAAATTCAAGCAATAATTGGTCCAATTGATCGAGTTGAGCTTGTTCCACCCAGCCATCGATCTTGCCTTGAACGGCACTATTTAACAGGATCATGGTCCAAGTGCCAAAATGAATGGCATGTACCTGATTCGCATGCTGGTGAAAAGGGAACACCCGAGAATCGTCATGGTTACCTGGAATCTGATAATACGGCACGTTTAAAGACTGGACAAATGCTAAATAGCGTTGATAAGTCTGCTCGACCGGCACCTGTGCCAGATCACCGGTATGAATCAGTGCATCCATTTGGGGAAAGCGCTGTTGGATCTGCTGCATCACCTCGTGAAAACTCTGCTCGGGATTCATCCGGGCAAATTCCAGCTCTTCCCGATCCATCAAATGGGTATCAGAAATCTGGATAATGGTCCAATCTGGCTGTGTGTTTATGCTTGACTGCTGAAAACTCATGTCTTTCCCCTTAGACATATTCCTGCAGTATGAATATGTTGTTGCAACCATTGCAAGGCCATAATGACAGGTGCATTTCTTAAGCGACCATTCGTGAGCAAGGACGGAATATCAGCATAATCCAGAATATGCAGCTGGATATTTTCACCTTCATCCGGCATGCCAAAAATACCGCCCTGTTCAGGCAATTCGGTCTGCGCCACATATAAATGAAATAATTCGGAACATGCCCCGGCGGACGGATAGAAGCTGAAAATGTGCTGCAGCTCATCCAGGGTACAGCCTGATTCTTCGAGTGCTTCGCGACGGATGCATGTTTCAGGCGCTTCATCGCCATCCAGAACGCCAGCAATTACTTCGAGTTGCCAAGGAGAGTCGATATCATCCAGTCCGCCAATCCGGAACTGTTCGATCAGGCCGAATTTCTGCTGTTGATGGTTGTACATCAGCACACCCGCTGCTTCTGGCCGGTGAATCAGCTCACGTTGCAAAACAGGGGTTGAGCTTTCCTGATTAAATAAACGGTGTTTCAGGCTGACTTGTTCTACCTGAATAAATCCCCGGTACAAGAACTCACGTGCCTCTACGCTAAAGTCTTTTTTATTATAAGAGGCCTGTTTAATAATATTCATATGCTCAGATAGAATGAATTGATTTATTTTCATCCTATCTGAGTTTTTTTTGAAGACAACTGTTTTTTTTACAGTTTTATAGTTTGTGGTATAAATTTTGACCAGAATTATGGTAGTGGGCTTTCATCTGATCCATGCCGGCTTCAATTTCGGCCTGAGAGGTTGCTGGCTGATCAGGATTAGCCTGTTGACTGGCATAATCGCGAACATTCTGGCTAATCTTCATTGAACAGAACTTCGGTCCGCACATGGAACAAAAGTGCGCAGATTTATGTGCTGCTTTGGGCATGGTTTCATCATGCATACTGCGAGCGGTATCCGGATCCAGACTCAAGTTAAACTGGTCTTCCCAGCGGAACTCAAAACGGGCTTTGGACAGGGCATTATCCCGGGCCTGTGCACCCGGATGTCCTTTGGCCAGATCGGCAGCATGCGCGGCAATCTTGTAAGTAATAATGCCGTCTTTGACATCCTTTTTATTGGGTAAACCGAGATGCTCTTTCGGCGTCACATAACACAGCATTGCGGTGCCGTACCAGCCAATCATCGCGGCTCCTATTGCCGAAGTAATATGGTCATAACCCGGTGCGATATCGGTGGTGAGTGGCCCCAAGGTATAAAAGGGTGCTTCTTTACAGACTTCCAGTTGCAGATCCATATTTTCCTTGATCATATGCATCGGGACATGGCCCGGGCCTTCAATCATCACCTGAACATCATGCTCCCAGGCACGGTGGGTCAGTTCGCCCAAAGTTCGAAGTTCGGCAAATTGCGCTTCGTCATTGGCATCCTGCACACAGCCCGGACGTAGGCCATCGCCGAGACTAAACGATACGTCATAAGCTTTCATGATTTCGCAGATTTCATCGAAATGGGTATACAGGAAGTTTTCCTGATGATGTGCCAGACACCACTGCGCCATGATCGAACCGCCACGCGATACGATACCGGTCAAACGGTTGGCAGTCAGCGGTACATATCTTAAAAGCACGCCGGCATGAATGGTGAAATAGTCCACACCTTGTTCAGCCTGTTCAATCAGGGTGTCTTTAAAGATCTCCCAGGTCAGGTCTTCGGCCACACCATTGACTTTTTCCAGTGCCTGATAGATCGGTACGGTTCCAATTGGTACAGGAGAGTTGCGGATAATCCATTCACGGGTTTCATGAATATTCTGGCCGGTCGAGAGGTCCATAATCGTATCTGCGCCCCAACGTGTCGCCCAGGTCATTTTCGAGACTTCTTCTTCGATACTTGAACCGAGTGCAGAATTACCAATATTGGCATTGATTTTGACCAGAAAATTACGCCCGATGATCATCGGTTCCAGTTCCGGATGATTGATATTGGCCGGAATAATCGCGCGGCCGGCGGCGACTTCCTGACGCACAAATTCTGGCGTAATTTCAGTCAGGTTTTTTGCACCAAAATTCTGGCCCGGATGCTGGCGCATATCGACACCATCGAGTTGACGCAGATTTTCACGAATGGCGATGTATTCCATTTCCGGAGTGATGATGCCTTGCTTGGCATAATGCATCTGGGTGATGTTGCGGCCGCATTTGGCTTTGCGAGGTTTCTGGATATGGGCGAAACGGATTGCGGCGGTACGGATATCGCGTAAACGCTGGCGGCCAAATTCAGAACTGAGCTGATCCAGAATTTCGCTATCGTTGCGCTGTTCAATCCAGCTGTCACGAACATTCGGCAGGCCTTTATTCAGGTCAATCGTCACATTGGGATCGGTATACACACCAGAGGTGTCATAAACCATCAAGGGCGGATTGTATTCACCGCCTAAGCCTGTCGGGGTTTCACTTAAGGAAATTTCCCGCATCGGCACCTGAATATCAGGACGCGAGCCTGGCAGATAGACTTTACGTGAGGCAGGCAGAATTCGCGTTAAATCGCGTGCTTCCTGTTCATGAGTGGAGAGAGAAGTTTCAGAAGAAAGATTCGTTAACTGGTTCATGGCTATGATCCTTATGAATGACATCAACGAATCAAGCACGACCAAAAACGTAGGCAGATTTATCCTGAACAGATAAAGCAAGGGCTGGGTTTTTAGCTGGCTTGATTCCTACGCAGGTATTAACCTGATCAGGTTCAACGGTACTCATGCTCAATTCCTGATAATGATAAAAGGAATCACATGATCTCAGCGAGGCATTACTCGCGCTCCGTCAAGCGAGGCTAAAGCTTAGCTCAGTTTAGGCAGAATAAACAGGTCTAAATCGCTCAACTTTAAGCGAGGATTGATTTAGACATGGTCCTACTGATTGAAGGTGAAACTGATCCCAACTAGATACAGATGGCGTCGGTAAAGCAGTCCTTATCGTATTTTTGTGAGGGCGGACTGATCTGGGCATAGTACAGAATCTGTTCTGCTTCCGAACGGTTTCTATAATCGGCAGGCAAGGTTTGCTGGCGCTGTTCCGGAGTCATGTCCAGAAATTCCAGAAACAGGCGTGCCTGTGTGGACAGCGTTGATTTCTGGCCACTCGACAGCCCGATAATAGTTTCCAGATGACTGGTATCCACAGCATAACGATCGCGATAATCTTCCGACACCGGGGATTGCTCGGTACCTCTAAACAGGAAATAGGTATATTGCTTCAGCAGATATTCAGCATCGCGTTTATAACTGCTATTCGGATAAGTCTTGAGATAGTCTTCCCAAAGCAGACTACGTGCTGCAATATCAGCGGCTTCAATCTGCAGGCGTTTTTCCACCAGTACTGGTTCCATATTCTGTTCCGCCAGATTTTCAATAAAGGCTTTTTCAGCGGCTGGTAAATAAGGGGCAAAAATACGCGCCAGATATTCCGGACTACGGCGATAATGTAAAGTACCATCCCCCAGATCCAGCAGTTCTACATAAGCCTGACCTTTGTGTTTTAACAGATACTGGTCACGTGAGGTGAGCTGTTGAAAATGTGCATGCTGAATGGTCGGATGCTGGGCCATTTCCAGTGCATACTGCTCAAAGGCGCGTTGCTGAAATTCGGTGCGATCTACCTTTAAAAAGCGCTGATACATTTCGGTAGAGCGTTGCATCAGGTGCTTCTGCTCCGCCAAGTCCATCAACGGCAGGCATACTTTAAGATCCTGATTAATCTGCTCCAGCGCAAACGTCGTGCGCTGGTCATTAATCTGGGACATATTTTTTTCAATATTCTGGCACATGAGGCTAAAGTCATTGACTGGACTTTGCGTTTGCTTTGCCTCAGTCTGTTCGACCTGGATCTGTGGATCTGAAGGCTGTTGGCAGCCCCCAAGAAGCAGCACGCTACCAGCAATCAAACAGGCTTTGAATATCGACGGGAATGGCATTAACACTATGCTTCAGGACTCTGTATATAGGTGAATTCAGAAAATAACGGCCTTACTGGGTGGTATATTGTATAGATCAAATTAAAATACTATGTTTAGTATTGTGAATTGCTTTGTTACATTGCAGACAGAGATCTTGAAAATTGAATTAATCGTGAATAAAACGCGATAGTTATATTAAAAAGTTAATAAAAATCATACGTAAAAATTCAAGAGATCTCTTTAGTATGGCTTAGCTTAAAGCGCCAGCATTTTTTGATCTGAATGGCTGTTAGGGATGAACACTATAAAATGAAACTAAAACTCAGTGTCATGGCGGGGATATTGGCAAGTAGTCCGGCAGTTTTTGCACTGGATTTGCAAGAAGCCTATGCGCGCGCCCAGCAAAATGACCCGAACTGGCAGGCGAATGTGTTGCAGTATCAGGCCGATCAGCTCAATCTGGGGATTGCCAGCGGCAATTTGCTGCCGACCGTGTCCCTTTCAGGCAATGTCACCCGTAAAAACCAGTCCGTCAACAACTCAGAGTCTGAAGGTTTGCCTGCTGAATTTGGTGAGTTGCAAAGTTCCAGTACAACCAGCCGTCAGGTGGCCTTAACCGCACGCCAACCTTTATTTCGCTGGGATGCCTGGCAAGGTTATAAGCAGGTCAAGACCTCGGTCGAACTCAGTGAAGTCAATCTGCGTCTGCAAAAACAGCAGCATATTTTACAGGTGGCCGAAGCCTATTTTAATGTCTTGCGGCAGCAGTCTTTGACTACGGCTTATTTACAGGAAGAGCAGGCGCTGTCTGAGCAGTTACGGATGATGAATGCCAAGCTGAAAGAAGGTCTGGTGGCGCGTAGTGAGGTCAGTGAAGCCAATGCCCAGTATCAAAGTGCCCAAGCCAACCGGATTTCGACTCAAGTTCAGCTGGTACTGGCCCAAGAACAGCTGGCACAGTTAATCGGCCCTTATCAGGAAAATCTGGCGGTATTACGCAACGATTTCCAGTTCCAGAAACCGGTTCCAAGTGATATGCAGTCCTGGACCGAATTAGCACAAAGCCAAAATCTGAATATTCTGCAAGCGCGTCTGCAAAAGCGCTATTCTGAAGATGCCAAACGGGTCGAACAGGCTGCGCTCTATCCGCAGGTCGAAGCGGTCGGAACCTATGGCTATTTAAAGCAAAGTCCGGCTACGATCATGTCCAGCAATGGAGATTTCGACCAGATTGGGGTGGAGGTGAACTGGAATGTATTTAGCGGTGGACGCACGCAAAAAAGTATCCGTCAGGCCGGCGTTAATGTGCAAAAAAGTGAAGCGCAACTGGATGCAGCCATCCGTAAAGCCAATACCGATGTGAAACAGTCCTTTATGCAGGTAGAAACCGATCAGGCCAAACTGAATGCACGTAAAGCCGCGATGGACTCTTCGGAAATTGTCTCACAAGCGTCCAGAGCCCAATATCAGGAAGGCTTAAAAACCATGGTCGATGTGTTGCTGGCACAGCGTAATGCCTTTTCTGCCAAGACCGATTATTTGAATGCCAAATATGATTATCTGTTGCATGTGCTGCAATTGCAGGCCTCGGTCGGGCAGTTAACCGAAAAGGAACTGGCAGAGCTGAATGCCTGGCTGATTGAATATGATTCGCCTCAGCCTCTATGAGGCTACTATTGTCATCAAACTTTCATCATAGATATGCTTTAATATGATTTATTATTGATCATTGTCCTCTATCGTTCAGGAGTAGCTTTCCTTGTGTCCAAATAATCCTGTATTAAGTCATCACATTTCTTCGCAATTTAATGAAGAACTGCAGGACGTAAATACCAAATTCATGACGATGGGCGGACTGGTAGAACAGCAGGTAGCTAATGCCATTCATGCCCTATTGGACACAGATGTCTCAATGGCAGTAGATGTGCAGTTTCAAGATAATGTCGTCAATCAGATGGAACGAGATATTGATGAAGCGCTGACCCTGATTCTGGCGCGCCGTCATCCTGCCGCGATTGATTTACGTATGGTGCTTGCCATGTCCAAGGCCAATACCGATCTGGAACGGATTGGCGATGAAGCCTCAAAAATAGGCCGAATTGCACAAAGCTTGTGTGAAGAGGGTGGCTCACCACGCGGTTATATGGAAACCCGGCATATTGGCAACCAGGTGCGGGTGATGATTCATGATGCACTGGATGCTTTTGCGCGTCTGGATGTAGATCAAGCTTTGAAGGTCATGTTGGCAGATGCGGATATTGACCGTGAATATCAGTCAGCCACACGTACGCTTATGACTTATATGATTGAAGATCCGCGGCATATCAGTCGTGTCATCAATGTATTATGGGTGCTGCGTTCGCTAGAAAGAATTGGCGATCATGCCCGGAATATTTCGGAACAGGTGATCTATATGGTCAAAGGTTTTGATGTGCGTCATACCAGCGTTGAAGAAATTGAACAGAAAGTTCAGCGTTAAATCTTAAAAAATTAAAATAAAAAGCCTGCAATTTGCAGGCTTTTTTTCAGCTTTAATTAGGGTGTGTTGACACTTTTAGCTTAAAAAAATAGCGAAGTAGTAAAATCAAA